>JAQTSH010000026.1 GCA_028711405.1 Methanoregula sp. | reverse complement strand
CGGGACTATACTTCCATTGGGTCGGATCCCACCGGACTTTTTGGTTGACACTGTCGATAAAATTGAGCCGGTTCAGATACGTTGCGATGACGATGAGTGCCGCCGGCGTTCTGAGGGCAGAGTCTTCCGCACCTTTGATGATCTGAACCAACTGGTGCCGAAGCGTGTTCATTTTTCGGGCTGATGACGGGCCCCGGTATTTCTTTCGGGTTACATGATGCTTGGGTGAAGTCATTCTGTATATATAATGTTGATTCCTGAGATATAAATATAAGCTTTTTTATACCATCATGCTTTAAATTTCGACATTTCAATCAGGAATAACTCAGGTGTGCCAAAATTATTTCCATTTTTTTGGGGGGGGTCAGGAATAGGAAGTACAACTATCATTTCCACTGCAAAAACGAAAATGCAAAAACAGAATCCGCTCAAACCGGTTGCCACATTTTCCGATAACACCCAAAGAAGAAACCCGGATCTTCAGGTTATTGCAATTTCATCCATCCGTTTGAGTCTGAACAGAAGTTCGGAGTTCTCGCGGATGAGGTCCGAAAAATATTCCAACGACAGTCGATTCTTTTTAATGACTTTCGGGCCGGGTTTTTGCCTGGCACAACGAATCCATTTTTCGGACACCCACATGTTCTGGATGATAAATGAAAGAAGGGTATAAAAATACCGGATCTTCTCATCCTTCGTTGATGTTTTCGGGCGTACGGAATTCCGCAGTCGATACGTGGATTCAATGGCAAATCGGTGCCGATATATTTCCCGAACGTTCCGGGGGGATGTTGACATTCCAAAAACTACGAACGCATGGTGTTCGAGCCCTTTCTTCTTATGCTTCCCCATCATGTAGACCACACAATCAGTGATGACAAGGTCAACCGAATCTTGTGATCCTTCCTTCATCGTGTAGGTGAACGTTGATGAAGCCCGCCCTTTCAACATCGCGTTTAACACCTTCCCATGTTTCTTGATGGGAATGATGTGAGGGATCCCACTCTGCTGAAGATATCGCAAGATCGCTGCGTTAAAAAACTCCCGGTCCAAGCATAAACTCCGGATTTTCTATCCAAGTGAGTCGATAAGTTCCACACATTGCTGTATTGACACGACGTTCTTCATATCATTCTGCCAAGGAACCGAAAAGAGGGTGATGTGATGACCCTGATCAACAATGCTCATCGTGAAGTACGTAAAAAAAGAGGTTGGTGGATGCCTTCCTTTTACCGCCACCGGTATAGGTGTCGGGTTTATCGTCGTGTTTACCGTAATACGGATCCTGGGTTTTGTCAATGGCGAATGCGTACTTCTGTCCCGGACGAATGACCTTATTGCCCGCTTTGAGAAGCATGTCTGATGACTGTTTGATCATCTCTACCATGTCTAACCCATGAAGGTACGTGAGACATGAGGTATGTGACGGCAAACTGTAGTGATGAAGGGCGTAGGCAGAAATTGATGTCCTGCAACATGACACTGCGATGCATGCCTTAATGATGGATGGATCTGGTTTGGCGTGAGGAAAGATCGTACTATGGGTGGTTACGATCTGATAGATTTTATCCGAATAATCGGGGTTCTCTTCGCGATTCCGTTCCTTTTTGAGGCTCTTTTTCGATTTGGAGATCATATAATGACTGTTTTATAAACATATAAACACATCGGAAACTGATAAGATACGGCACGAAATTTTCCGGATCTTGTGGGATTTTTCCCATTTTTTGATGTGAATTTTGCCAAACGCGCAGATGACTGGATGAGCGTCAATTTCTTTAAAAGTAGTTAACTTTCTTGATGAGGGGATGTCACAGATGGCTGAATCATGCCCGGTTTTTAATGTACTGGTATTGATGTATCAGGGCAAAAAAGTGTTCAGACCTTCGAGCGCAACCAGTTCGCATAATGGTGACGCAACTCTTCCGTCTCCTCTGCCGTGAAGTCTTTCTTCTTCGTCCGGTGCAGGTATTTGTCCATCTCCGCGACGATCTTTTCCGCTTCACGGTAATCCGCGACATCCAGGTATGCCGGTTGTTTGACCACTTCGTAGGCATGCCCGCACACAGGACAGAGTTTCCACTTCTGGAACCGGTCCACGTACCCAAACGTTGTGCATATCGGACACCGGAGAATATGGTACATACCAATTGGCTGATGTGCGTTATCGCTATAAAAATATACCGGAGAGCAAAAACGAAACCCCTTTATCGTCAGATCAGCTCAATAGAATGATGATTATGGAGTCTATTCAGGTTATGGGGGTGCAAGGACTCCCCCTCATCCAGGAAGGTGATAATATCCCGGCACTCATCTGTGAACAAATCCCGGTGCAGGACGGGGATATCATCTCGATTGCATCTACCATCTGGTCAAAATCAAAAGGGTACACAAAAGCGCTCTCGCTTTTTACTCCGTCCGAGCGGGCACTCCGGCTTGCGAAACTGAATGGGGAAGACCCCCGGTTTGTCCAGTCGGTACTCGATGCCTCATCCGATATCATCATGGAGCACCCGTTCATCCTCTCCGAGCTCTCGTTTGGGCATATCGGTGTGCGGGCGGGCGTAGACCAGAGCAATATCGATGATGGCATGGTGATCTTTCTGCCCCGGGACCCAATGGCAGCAGCTGACGAATGCCGAAAGGATATAAAAAAGATCACAGGCAACAATGTCGGCGTGATCATCACCGATACCTGCGGGCGATCGTTCCGGCGCGGACAGACCGGTAACGCGATCGGGTGGAGCGGATTTACCGCCATCCGGGATTTCCGGGGCGACACGGATCTCTTTGGGCACGTATTGAAGATCACGGAAGAAGCCGTCGTTGATGAGATTGCGGGATTTGCGAACTTTGTCATGGGCGAGAGCAACAACGGTGTCCCTGCGGTCGTGTTCCGGAACTGTCCGGTCTGGGCAGGACATGACAACCTCTACTTCACCAAAGAAGAGGACATCACACGAAAACTACTCAAAAAAACCCTGTGAAAAAATCCTGTAAACCCTGCGCGTACCCCGCGCAATGAAACTGCCGTGCCGGTTGCATATCCCTCAATGGGATTTTTTCCGGCAGAAGGTACATTTTCATCGATCCCTTGTCAAACCTGTAAACGGGGACAACCTGAAATATCCCGGCACGTGCAATCAAACATATACGACCGATCATCCGTTCAGAGAAAAAAAATGGAATTAAAAGACCGCATTCAGGATAAGAATGATGATACCGATCGCTGCGGCAACACCCATGACCACGAGAGGATTGATGTGGACTGCCCGCCGGTCCTCGCTCTCGTAATAGTTAACGAGACCTGCTGAAGATAATAATCGTCCGCCTTGCTTCTTTGCCATGGAAATATATTTCATTTTTCAGCATATAAAGAAGAGTCACAACGTACCATGAACGAGCCACAGATTATCTCCGGTATCGCGTTTCTGTCCGATGAGTTCACCCCGGAACCGGTGGATATTGAGGTGACGGACGGGATCATCACGGCAATCGAAGAGAACCCTCGTGCGCCCCCCGTGTGGATCTGCCCGGCGTTCTTTAATGCGCATACGCACCTGGGGGATACCCTCGCGATGGACTGCGCCACGACAGGCACGCTGGAAGAGCTGGTCACCCCGCCTTCAGGTCTCAAGCACCGGCTCCTTGCCGCTGCGTCACGCACGCAGCTTGTCGATGGTATGCACGCAAGCCTGGAGGAGATGATCGCACGGGGCACGCACGGGTGCGCGGATTTCCGGGAGGGGGGAATCGAAGGTGTCCGTGCCTTACGGCAGGCGGCAGCCGGTCTGCCCTTCTCACCGGTCATCTTCGGGCGCGAAGGTGGAGAAGGCGAAGCGGAGGGGCTCGGGATCAGCAGCACGCGCGATGTGAACTCACTTGAGGTACAAATCGTGGATGCCCGGAAACAGAACCGTATGATCGCGTTTCATGCCGGCGAACGGGATGCTGACGACATTGACGCTGCACTCGCGTATGATCCGGACCTCCTCATTCACATGACCTATGCAACTGACCGGCAGATCCGGGAATGCGCAGAAAGGGAAATTCCAATCGTTCTCTGCCCCCGGTCCAACTGGATCCTGGGTGTAACCGCAACAAGCCGGCATCCTCCAGTTAAAATAATGCTGGAGCAGGGATGCCGGATTCTTCTCGGCACGGACAATGTTATGTTCGTCCCGCCGGATATGATCAGTGAGATGGCATTTATTCTGACCGTGTACCATCCCGCGCCCTGCGAGATCCTCCGGGCAGCGATCGCAGGTTCCGGGCTCACCGGCAGCCCATGGTTCATCCAGGAGAAGAACCGCGCGGTTTTCTTCACGATCGATCCCTCCCGGTCATCGTTGCGGTTCAGCCATGATCCCCTGACATCCATCATAAAACGCGCAGATACAGGCGCAATTGGGAAGAACGTTTTTTAATTTGTAAATTCAATAAAAGAGCCATGTTTGTTTTGGGTGATTCCGGTGTTTAACAACATACTTGTCGCCATTGATGGATCCGCCGCGAGCGAACGGGCAATTGCCCGTGCGGTCGACGAAGCGAAGGTATGGAATGCAAAACTTGATGCCGTGTATGTCGTCGAGACCGGACTGTTCTCCTCGCTCCCATCAGACAATACTGTCGAGATCATGTACCAGGTGCTCGAGAAAGAAGGCAAAACCGTCATTGAAAAAGCCCGGTTATTTGCCGCCGGAAAAGGAGTCACGCTCACCGGGCACATGAAGCAGGGGCATGCCGGTTCTGAAGTTGTCTCCATTGCAGCAAAAGAGAAGAGTGACCTGATCGTTGTCGGTTCCCATGGCAAGGGGAATGCGGACCGCCTGCTTGTCGGCAGTGTCAGCGCCTACATTGTCGCGCATAGTCCCGTCACAACGATGGTGGTGAGATTATAACGGCAGGAATGCAGGTAAAAGACTACATGACATCCGATGTCGTGCATGTCGAAATCCCCGGAAACCGCGACGATGTCCTGAAGATCCTGAAGCGTACTGGTATTTCCGGAGTTCCTGTCATAAAAAATAAAAAAATTGTTGGTATTATCACCCGTAAAGATCTGTTAAGAAAGCCTGAAGAGACCCAGCTTGGGCTCCTCATGACCTCAAAACCTGTCTCGATCGGACCCAAAACAGATATTCGCGAAGCAGCCCGGTTGCTTGTGTCTCACAAGGTCCGTAGACTCCCGGTCGTCGAAGATGGCATTCTTATCGGGCTTCTTTCCGTCGCAGACCTCGTCCATGCAATCGCACTGATGAAGATTAAAGATGAGATCAAAGACGAATTTGTCAGCCAGACATTTGCCCTCTGGGAAGAAACACCCCTGCCGCTTGTCGGTCGGATCATGGAGATCTCCGGTGTAGATGCGATCCCTATCCTCAACAGTGACAGTGTTCTGCAGGGCATCATATCCGAACGGGACCTGATCAGGAACTCAAGCATCGAAGATTCGGTTGGTGTGAGCGATTTCTCCAACGGAACTGACGATGATGAATGGACCTGGGAGAGCATCCGGGACACCCATACGATCAGTTTCGGCATCTCCCGTGTCCAACTCCCGAACCGCCCGGTAAAACAGGCGATGGTCAAAAATGTCGTATCAGTTCCAAAGAATGCTGAAGTGAGCGAATGTGCATTAAAGATGCGCCGGGCACGGGTCGACCAGTTACCCGTAGTCAATGGTGACAAGCGACTGGTTGCCATGCTCTACGACCGCGATCTCATCCGGGTTCTCTGCCGGGATACAGCAGAATAAAAACCTTTAAGTTTTCTCATATCATCTAATACCATAAAGCGCTTTTATATGATTTTTAGCGTTCATTTGTTTTTAGAGGTGTAAATGTGCCAGAACAATACCAGGAGACCATGAAAGGGACGACCACAATCGGTCTGGTATTCAACAGTGGGGTCATCCTCGCGACTGAAAAACGAGCGACAATGGGATTTTTAATCGCAAGTAAACGGGCAAAGAAAGTCTACCAGGTGGCTGATCGCATTGGTATGACCACAGCCGGTGGTGTAGGCGATGCCCAGCAACTTGCACGTATTCTTACTGTTGAATGTAACCTGTACCAGATCCGGCGGTCACGGTCGATCACGGTCGGAGCTGCGTCCACCCTGCTCTCCAATTATCTGAATCAGAACCGGCATTTCCCGTATTATGTCCAGTTACTTGTCGGGGGCATTGATGACCATGGACCTTCCGTCTATTCGGTTGATGCCATGGGTGGCGCAACAAAAGAGGAAGAGATCGTGGCAACCGGGTCCGGCTCACCCATGGCGTATGGGGTGCTCGAGGATCGTTATCACGCGAATATGAACCAGGATGAGGCAATCGATCTTGCGATCCGTGCGCTGAAAGCGGCGATGAAACGGGATGCAGGTTCCGGGGAGGGTATTCACATCGTTGTGATCACCCGCGATCACTATTATGAGATTGGGGAAGAAGCACTTAAAAAATACCTTGTTAAAACTCCCACATAATCTTTTTTTAGGACGTTTTTAGTTATGCAAATCGAAGAAAGGCTCAAAGAGCTAAAAGATAAGATCAACGAAAAGGTGCCAAATGGTATCGTCGTTAACCAAGTCGAGTTTGAAGGACCTGAACTGGTCATCTACACAGAAGACCCGAAGCGCTTTGCGGATGAAGCTGACCTGATACGGATCCTTGCACGGGATTTACGCAAACGGATCGTTGTCCGCCCGACAATTCTTGAAGACCCCGAGAAAGCTGCGATCGAGATAAAAACCGTTGTACCGGAAAATGCCGGGATTACGGACATTTTTTTCGATCCGGATACCGGTGAAGTGCTGATTGAGGCAGAGAAACCCGGTGTGGTCATCGGCAAAAACGGGATAACCCTCCGTGAGATCACAAAGCATATCGGCTGGACCCCGAAAGTCGTCCGGACCCCGCCTATCGAGAGTTCAACCGTCAAGCAGATCCGACAGTACATGCGCCACGTGAGCGAAGAACGTAAACAGTTTCTCCGCACGATCGGGCGACGGATCCACCGCGATATCCCCTCCCGTGGCGATTCGAAAGACGCCTCAAAAAAAGACCAGTGGCTCCGTGTCACGACGTTGGGCTGTTGTCGCGAAGTGGGCAGGGCAGCGTTCCTCCTGTCGACCCCGGACAGCCGGGTACTGATCGACTGCGGCGAGAAACCGGATAATGCCGGTGGTACACCCTATCTCTACGTCCCGGAGATCCATCCTCTGGCACAACTGGATGCGGTCGTTTTAACGCATGCCCATCTCGATCACTGCGCACTCATACCGCTCCTGTACAAGTATGGCTATGAAGGTCCGGTCTATGCGACCCCGCCAACACGGGACCTCTCGGCGATGCTCCAGCTCGATTACCTTGATGTGATCCACAAAGAGGACCGGAAAGTCCCGTACAGTTCGAACGAGGTCAAAACCTATATCCGACACTCGATCCCCCTCAATTATGGGAGTGTCACGGATATTGCACCGGACATCAAGCTTACCTTCCATAACGCCGGGCATATCCTCGGTTCCGCTATCGCTCACTTCCATGTCGGCGACGGTATGTATAATATTGCGTTCACTGGTGACTTCAACTATAGTAAGAGCCGGCTTTTCAATCCAGCAATCAACCAGTTTCCCCGGCTCGAGA
Source organism: Methanoregula sp. (assembly GCA_028711405.1). GTDB lineage: Archaea > Halobacteriota > Methanomicrobia > Methanomicrobiales > Methanospirillaceae > Methanoregula. The sequence continues at coordinate 5,929 of JAQTSH010000026.1, read as the reverse complement.
CGCTCTTTATGGAGAGCACGTACGGGGGTGCCAATGATATCCAGCCTGCACGCTCTGACGCGGAGGCGAAACTTTACGAGACGATCAACACGGTTCTCTCCCGTGGCGGCAAAGTGATCATCCCGGCGTTTGCCGTCGGGCGATCCCAGGAGGTCATGCTCGCGCTTGAAGAGGGCATACGCCTCGGGAAGATTCCCCAGGTAAAGATCTATCTCGACGGAATGATCCGGGAAGCGACTGCGATTCACACGACCTACCCGGAATACTTAAACAACGAGCTCAGAAACCAGATCTTCCGGGAGGGTATGAACCCGTTCCTTGCCGAATGTTTCCAGCAGGTGGATTCACAGGTGCTGCGCGAGAAAGTGATCGCGGGCGATCCCTGCGTGATCATCACGACAAGCGGTATGTTAAATGGGGGTCCCGTAATGGAATACCTGTTAAACCTTGCTGCTGACGAAAGAAACGCGCTGGTCTTTGTCGGGTACCAGGCGGATGGCACGCAGGGTCGACGTATCCAGAAAGGCTGGCGCGAGGTGCCGATGGGACGGAAAGGGACGATCACGATCAATCTCCAAATCGATACGATTGATGGGTTCTCCGGGCACTCGGATCGCCGGCAACTGATGAGCTATGTGTCACACCTCCAGCCCCGCCCGGAGAAGATCTTCTGTGTCCATGGAGATGAGAACAACACGATCGATCTGGCAAGCTCGATTTACAAGCGCAATCATATCCAGACCTTTTCACCGATGAACCTTGAGACCTACCGGATGGTCTAAAAAAGTATCTTCGGTTCATTATCTTTTTCTCGTTTTGTCATTATCTTCTACAATTGTGCAATCCACGCCATGGTTCTGTTCCTTGCGGAGGTAGCAGACAGTTCAATGTCCCAAACGCGATCTTCACTGCCTGTTTTTTCGGGGCGTTCGTTATCCCACGTCCGGCTTGACGTTTCGCTGAACCGGCGCGGTAACCTTCCCGTGATCTGCACAGGTCTTTGATATCCGGTGTCAACAGGTGCCTGCACATTCATTACAGCTCGCGTATCTGGTTTTCCGGTATGCTGGTTCTCCCACGACCCATTCACCGCTCAACAAACCGGTATGAATCGGACAGAATAACGCATGAGCCGGCTCCATCCGATGACGTTCAACAATACATTCTTCTGCGATAAAAGAGAACTCCGGGGTATGCACGTGAGATCGAAAGCAGTGCTCTTCTGTCTATTCATCGTTCTGCTCGTCACAATCGTACAGGCGGAAGACGAGACTGAATGGTACATAAAAGGACAGAACGCTGCAACAGTGGGCAATTACGCGGATGCGGTCACGTATTATGATAATGCATTGACACTGAGCCCCAATTATGCGGTGGCGTTGACCGGGAAGGCAGTCGTTTACAATAAGATTGGGAAATATGCCGAGGCGGTCAATTTATCCGAGCGGGCGCTTGCGATGACGGCATCATCTGCTGATGCCCTGAACGCACGGGCGTACGGACTCCTCAAATTAAACCGGTACAGGGAAGCGGTTGACGCCTACAACCGGTTGTTCGCCGTTGACACCACCCATGCTGATGCATACTACTGCCAGGGGTATGCATACGAACAACTGAACATGCCGGATGCTGCCCTTGTCGCGTATAACCGGTGTACCACTCTTGATTCCAACAACCTTGATGCATGGAACCGGAAAGGACTGGTGCTCCTTTCACTGGGGCGAAACGAGGAGGCGTTAACCGCTTTTAATGCCTGCACTGCGATCACAATCAACAATCCGGAGATCTGGACGAACAAGGGCAAAGCGCTCGTTGCCCTGTCGCGATACGCTGATGCGACCGAATGTTTCAACAAAGCGCTGGGTATCAATCCCTTGTATGCCGATGCCCTGGCGGGTAAAGCAGACGTCCAGGGAAAAGGGCAGGTGTATCTCATTACCGGATCTCCTACCCCCACCGAAGTCCCGGTCCGCCTCGGGACGTCCATCCCCACAACGTCCGCGACACCGGTGCCGGTACTGACGACTGCATCCTCGACGTTGCCTGTTCCGACTATGGAGATCACCATACTCCCCACAGATGTTTCCGTGACGCAGAAGACGACCTATACCCCCCTCTCGCCCTTTGCACCACTCACGGCACTGATTCTGATGGGGATCTGTGTCATTCTCACAAAACGGGTGAGGAGATAAATTCCATTATTCTTTTAACTGACCCGTTGGTTTTCATGAGACCGTAGAACATCAGGGAATTTTTTCCTAATTCATGTCACTGCGATCGTTTCCCGGATTGAAACAATCAAAAAATGTCTGATAAAAAATGTGAAGCCGCAGTGATGAGACGCAAAAAACCAGAACGTGCTACCCGTCACACTCGTTTCTGGCATACTCCGAGAGGATACCCTGGTAGATTGACGAGGCGTTCTCCATCGACGCAATCAGGATTCGTTCATTAACCCCATGCAGCGTCAGGAGCTCACCGGGACCATACTCGATGACATTGAATCCGGAAAGCCGAAGATGCCGTGCGTCGCTCGCTGCCCACTGGACAATGGGAAAAACCGTACCTCCATAGACTTTTGCCACTTCCCGGTTGACAATCGTGACCAGCCGACAGGATGGATCTGTCAGGGACGGATCGTGCACGGTCTCCGACATAACGGTTCCATGCGGCGTATGGGCACGGATATCCGCAAGCAGATCAGGGATCCGGCACCCCCACGGCACCCGCATCTCAAGGTCAAGGTCGCAGTGTTGTGCGACAATATTCGCCTTCTCCCCACCAGCGATGATACCCGGGTTGAACATCAGTCGCTGGAGGATCTCGCTGCCACCGCTGATGTTGAACTCGCGAGCAAAGACCCCCGATGACTGGGTGATGATCTCGTGTATCGCCGGATCAACCGGGTATTCATGCGCGTGCAGGCTTTTCACATAGGATAACAGGTTTACTGCCTCCATGACCGCACTCACACCGACAGTCGGGTACAGGGAACCATGACCCGGGGTTCCCGAGAATTTTACGAGAAGGCGGCAGAGCCCTTTCTGCCCGATGCAGGGATGCCGGGTCGGGGTCGGTTCGGCAATAAGGCAGTCGCCCGGAAGGATCAGTTTTTTCGCCAGCAGGTGCCGGATGCCCTGCTCACCACCGGTCTCTTCATCGCAGACAAAGGCAAGCGTGGCAGGGAGCGGGATCTCTTTTTCGATTACCGCAGCACAGGCAGAGAGAAGCGAAGCACACCCGCCTTTCATATCGGTCGCGCCCCGACCCCATACATAGCCATCCTGCACCAGACCGGAGAACGGGGGATGTGTCCAGCCATCATCCATTGCCGGGACAACATCCACATGCCCGCATAAGAGCAGTCGTCTGCTGGTTCCGGTCGTAACAAGATTGCATTTTCCCCCTGAATTTTCTGTCACGATCGACCGGATGCCAAGTTCGAGGAGCATGGTCCGGATATACTCGATCGCATCAGCTGTATCCCCCGGTGGGTTCTCACTCCTGATCCGGACGAGTTCCGCGCAGATATGCCCCGTGTCCATGGTCTGTCCATTCACGTCCGGTGTCCTGCAAGAAACGTCTGGAAGAGCGTTGCGAGCGATGCATCCTCGTACAGGCTCTTTAAAAATTCCGTCTCGAAGAATTCATCGATGACCGCATAGAAGAAATTCACCGGGATCTCCTGCCGGCTGTCAGGATCGAGCACGATCCGGAATGCGCGGTACGATGCCGGGTCTTCGGTATCATAGATCATCTGCCAGAGCGCGGGAAGTTTACTGAACCGGTCCGGGTGCTGCTCTTTTATCCAGTTGATAAAAGCAGGGAACTTCGCGCGATCGCCTTTCTTCTCTTCGTCAATCCGCCAGCGGAGGTATTCCCCGTTCATAATATTTTTCGGGGACTGGTAATTGAACGAGTAGATACTCAATGTGTAATCGATATGCGCAAGGGAATCGAGAAAATAAAAGTAGAGCACTTTATTAAAAAGCCCCGGGTCGTGCAGGATGAGCGTCTTTTCATACAGGTACGAGAGGGCGGATTCGTATTCGTTCTCGGAATGCATATCCCTTATGTGTGCCTCGGAATTGTAAATAAATTACCAAACAGCACCAAAGCAGGCGGCGGACAATTGCCACCCGGTACAATGATCGGGTCTCTGCGGAAAGGACATTGCCCGAAACGGTGAACAAACCTCACGAACCAACGGGTTCAGAACCCCCAAAGGATATTGACAAGGTGATACCGTTCGCGTGCAATCAGTCCATCCCGTGATACGCAAAACCGACTAAAAATCAGACTGCAAACGCTATCACGAAAACCGATTACCGGTTGCGTTCTGACGGAGATATCGGCTCTTATTTGAAGAACGGTTCCCTGAGGGAGACAGCTTTTTTGAACAGGGCTTCGAGTTCCTCTCCACGTTTTCCCCGGATGGAGATGTGGTTATCATTTCTTAAGAGGCAGGGTTTCAGTTTCCCATCTGATGTGACCCGGAGGCGGTTGCAGAACGCACAGAACTCGGTGTTGTGCAGCGGGCGGACGACCTCCACTTCTGCACCGTCCAGACAATACTTCTTCCGGTGGTGCATGCGCCGGGTGATGATCTGGTTCGATCGCGCGGCAAGTGTACCCTCGACTCCGTTGAGATCCCCATGATAATCACATTCGTTGAAGTGCATCAGTTCGATCAGCTGGAGGATAAGATTCCTGTTGCCCCGGACAAACGCAAGAAACGCGTCGATCTCGGTATCATTGATCCCCTGGAGAACGACCATGTTCAGCTTGACCGGTGTCAGACCGACCTCAAGCGCTGCCTCAATTCCTTCCAGCACATCACTGAGCCGGTCACTGCCAGTGATCTTTTTGTACGTTTCGGGATCGAGACTGTCAAGGCTGACATTCACCCGTCTGAGACCGGCAGCCTTTAAGTCGGATGCGAGGGTCGCAAGACATGTGCCGTTAGTGGTCAGGGAGGATTCCATACCTGTCGGAACTGCCTTCACGATCTCGACAAGATCCTGCCGGAGCAGCGGTTCGCCGCCGGTGAATTTGACACTTTTTATACCGAACTTCGCGCTAACTCGCATCACTTCAATGATATCAGCGGCATCGATCATGGAATCCGGCGTCTTCTCCCCTTCCGCATGGCAGTAGATGCACGAGAGGTTGCAGCGTGGCGTGATACTGATTCTCAGGTTCGATACCGGACGGTTATATGGATCCTTCAATGTCGCATTCATCATGGTTCAGCCTTTAAAATTTTTGGCGATGAGATAGAACTCGGTACTCCCTTTCCGGGTCGATTTTGTATTATAGGTCTTGACCGCGTGAAAGTGCTCCACAGCAAGGGCGTGCAGCTCGGGAAAATCCCCGCCCTGGAATGCTTTTACGACAAAATTTCCCCCAATCTTTAACACATTGCACGCGAACCTGATCGCGTCCTCACCAAGCGCAACCGAACGAGCCTGATCATAACTTCTCTGCCCGGAGAGTTTGGGTGCCGCGTCGCAGACAACGACACTTACCTGTCCGAGCATCGTAATCACCTGCTGCTGGATGAGCGGATCGGTCAGGTCTCCTTCAATCGTGTCAACACCATCAAGCGGGGCGATCGAATTGAGATCGACGCCCACCACTTTTCCATCAGTGAGTGTCCGGAGCACCTGAAGCCAGCTGCCCGGAGCAGCTCCTAAGTCCACGACGTTGTCGTCCCGCCGGATGATCTGGAACTTCTTCTGAATCTCAAGGAGTTTGTACGCGGCTCTCGAACGATAGCCTTCGTATTTTGCCCGCATGTAGACTTTATCATGTCCCCATTGTGAACCCATATCTGGTAATCCTCAAAAGATTGTGGTTTAAACCCAAAACGCTATAATTAACGTATGACGATATACTGTATAAGACAGTTGTTAAGGGGAACGCGATG
>JAQTSH010000278.1 GCA_028711405.1 Methanoregula sp. | reverse complement strand
CGGTCACTTCCGGTATTCTATGCCTCCGGTATCCCCGCATGCCTCGATGCAGCGCCCGCAGACGTAACATTCTGCTTTCTGTGCAGCGGCACCCGCTTCCTCTGTAGGGCACGCCCGGATACATTTCAGGCAGTCCACGCACCGGTCGGTGTTCTCAAACTTAAAGACACTCCACCTTCCTGCAAGTGAGAGGAGCGCACCGAACGGACAGAACAACCGGCAGAACGGGCGGTAGACAAAGACGGCAACCACAAGCAGCGCGAGAAAGACGAAGATGTAGGGTGATGTAACCCTGCCGTGGAAGAACTCTGATATCCCAAAGAGATGGAGAAGACCAAACGAGAGGATAGTGCCGCTGACGATAAACAGGACAAAGAAGATCCACCGGAACGCCATCGTCAGTCTTTTGTGTTTCAGGATGAATTTTTTTACGGGAACAAGGTACACAAGTTCCTGTATCGTCCCGATGGGACACGCATGCCCGCAGAAGATCCTGCCAAATACAAGTGAGAGGATCCAAAAAACTGCGAGCAGGATAAAGACTGCGACGAGTGGCATCGGAAGTGCCTGCTGATTCCCCAGGATCGCGAGCTGGAATTGGTAGGGTACCATCGGACTAAAGACGAAAAATCCCATGAGCGTCGAGAGGACAAGAAAAATAAATCCGGTTTTCCTTGAGAACTTCTGTATGTACCACAGTCCCGCGATGACCGGGACGATGACCAGTGCATACGCGAGACCTACTACCTGTGGAATCTGTTGGAGAACCATCACTCACACCAATTGAACACCATGCGTGCCGGGACTGATATAGATAGCGGAAAAAAAGGGCTCGAACCGTTTGGGACCGGTGTTTGCATCAGGGATTTTCATCCATGGCATCCAAAAGCCTTAAGACACAATAGAGATGTTATTCATCATGGAAGATCTGAAATTAAAAGTCCGGAAACGGGCATTCCCGAGCCATGGACGATCCCGTGTCCATAGCTCAGTTATCGACACCCTCGGTCTCGCTGAACACGATTCTATCGACGTTGGTGTACCCGGCACTGACCGCTGGATCACGGTCACCGCGTACGGGGATTCTATCGTTCAACCAGATACCATACGGTTGAGCGGCGAGGATATCACTGCGCTGGGCGCGGGGGATGGAGATGAGGTGATCGTCCGAAAAACCCTCCCGCTCACTGATCAGGTCCGGCAGGCAGCAAAAAAGACCGCAGGGCAGGTGACGGATAGTCTTGGCAGCGTGAAAGGAAAGATCACGGGTACGGTGGCACCTGTAACGAAACGAGCCGGCGATGCCGCCAGTGCTGCATACACCCGTGTCTCACAGGAGCTTCCCACCCGTGATGATCTCAGCCAGGCAATTGATTCGGTGAAGAAACGCATCGCACCGGGTCTCACCCCGGATGCTGCCGGGACACTTCTCTCGCTCTTATACGCCAACAAAGGTGCCATCCGCTCGATCACCGTCCCCCCCGTTGTGGAGAAACTGACCATCGCCGGGCTCGACCTTCCTTCGGGCATTGCTGCCATCGCGATCCGACGCGCAAAATCGACCCTCATTATACCGGATGTCAATACCGATCTCGTATCGGGTGATGAGGTGTACTTCATCGGGAACGATGAAGCGATGGTGGCAGTGTTAAATGATGTTGAGGGGTAAGAGATGGACTTTTCACTCAGCACCGAATGGATCCTGTTTGTCGTTATCCTTATTGCACTCCTCGTCATCATCATCACTATCGCATGGTCTGTACGTTCATCAAAGACCACTACAAAGAAGATGGAACTGGAGATCGAGCGTGAGAAGCTGGAGATCTTAAAGCGGGATATGGCTGCGAAGCTGCACCCATTCACGAAGATCTCCGCAGAACAACTGGCTGCGCTTAAAACTCTCGAGATCGAGAACGAGACGCTCGAAGTGGACAACTACGCAAAGGAGAAGATGGTGGAGAGCCGGCTGCGCAAGCTGGAGAACCTGGTCAAAGGTGCGAAACTCGACCAGATGTTACGACGTATTGATGGCGAAGAGAAGAAGGTGAAGTAGAGATGTTTCCTGTCGTGAATAACCATGAAGCCCCGGCATTTGAGTTCCCGGATGTTCCGGGCTACCTGCGGGAACGGGTACCCACGTTCGACCGGGCACTCGACCAGTATTTTGACGAGCATTTTTCTGCGATTATCGATGAGTGGGAATTGCTCCGCGATAACGATCTAAAATCACTGGAGCAGAGGATGTCCCTTGTTGTCAGTGACATCGACACCCTGAGCCGGAACCGGGACGTGATCCGGGACCGGGCACACCAGTTGGATGTCACGCTCAGCCTGATGGAGGGATCGCTATGATCAACCGGTACATGGATTCGTATGTGGACCGGCGCATGCCTGCGCTCATTGAAGAGTGGCAGATCGCCAGCCGGGATGTCATCGGGGATATGGAGCGCCGTCTCGGAGCGCTGGAGAACGAGATCGTTCATATCCGGACATTTGAGCGAACGGCGACCGAGCGTCTCGTGGCGATGGAAGCGCGTGCACAGGCAATCCGGAGGAAGCGATCATGACCTTCTTGGAATTTCTCGTACTGATCCTCATTGTCATCGCGATCATCTTTCTCATCTACTATTTCTTCAAAGGGTCCGGGGGGCACATCTCGCCCTCACGACCGATGGAGAGCCGGGTCGATGAGTATCTCGACCGCCGGTTTGAACAACTGGTGACGGAATGGGAACTCGTCCGTGTTCCGGAAGCGGAACGGTTCACGCGCGAGAACGAGCCGGTCCTGAAAAGATCCGAGAACCGGGTGGCGGAACTGCATATGTTTGAACAGGAGATCACAAGCACACTGGATAACCTGGAGGTGCGACTTGCTACCCTTGAGAAAGACGTTGACGGGAAAACCAAAGAAAGACCCGGAACCGGTACCTGATCTCTATTCCATATTAAAAAAAGAGATCCCGCCGATACGAAAACAGGGGGAACCGGCTATCAGGGACTCGACGAGTTTCTCCCGGTATATCTGCGATCTCTGCAATACGGTTCATCCCTTGCATGAACTCCGGCAATGCACGGTCTGCGGGCGCTGGGCGTGCGGGGAGTGCTGGACAAAAGAGTATTACCTCTGTAACTCCTGTAATGGAATCGTCCGGCTCCACATGGTCAGGACAGAGCGCTGACCGGTGGCGGGGATCGATCGAACCCCCCACGTTTTGAGAGACTGATCTCACCCGGCTCGCCGACATTTCGTTTGGGTGAGTATGATTTCAATTTCTCACGAAAAAATGGGTTCTTCTCCCGATTTAGGATGACATCAAATTAGTAAAAAGGCTGATTCA
>JAQTSH010000277.1 GCA_028711405.1 Methanoregula sp. | reverse complement strand
CAAGTATTCATTAATGATGGTGTGAAACAGTAAAAGTGCAAATAAATTTTACTTAAAACAAATAAATTTGTTGGTGATGTCATGCATATTATGGAAGGGTTTCTCCCCTGGTACTGGTGCGCGTTCTGGTTTGCCGTCTCGCTACCCTGCATTGTGTACGGGATCTATCAGTTGAACCGACTCGTGAAGGAAAACCGGGCAGCACTACCGCTGCTTGCGGTCTCCGGCGCATTCATCTTTGTCCTGTCATCATTGAAGATGCCCTCAGTGACTGGCAGTTGTTCCCACCCGACCGGGACCGGACTTTCGGCGATCCTGTTCGGACCCTGCCTCACGTCCGTCCTCGGCATGATCGTCCTCCTGTACCAGGCGCTCCTCCTTGCACACGGGGGACTCACCACGCTCGGTGCAAATATTTTTTCAATGGCAATAGCCGGACCGTTTGTCGGGTACTGGATCTATCGCGGGGGAAAGGCTGTCGGTCTGAACACGTTTGTCACCGTCTTTCTCGCTGCCGCAATCTGCGATCTCTTCACCTATGTGGTCACATCCTTTCAGCTCGCGCTCGCATTTCCGGCTCAGACCGGGGGGATTCTTGCATCGTTCACCGCTTTCGCGCTCATATTCGCTGTCACGCAGGTACCCCTTGCGATCATCGAAGGGGTCATCATCGCGCTCATCTTCAAGTACATCCTCCAGTGCCGCCCGGATATTCTTGTGACATTACACGTCCTGTCGCAGGCACAGGTGAAAAAAATCCAGGAGTCGTTCGCATGAAATACGCACTTGAGATCCTCACGGTCACGACGATTCTGGTCTTTGCCGGGATCTTTCTCGTGCAGAACGCCCACCTCCAGGACACCCTGCAACCCGGGGAGGAAGCCTGGAGCGGTGCAGACTCCCGCGCTGCGGAGCAGATTGCAGCGTCGGGTTACGAACCCTGGTTCACGCCGGTCTGGGAACCGCCGGGTGGAGAGATCGAGACCCTGTTCTTCTGTCTCCAGGCGGCGATGGGATCGCTCGTCATCGGGTATTTCTTCGGGTACTACCGAGCGAAGGCAGCGAAGGAATAAAGACCGGTATCCGTAAAAATTTTCACCATCCGGTGCCATCACTGCACATTTCGCTTCCCCGGTGTCCTTTTTTTTAATCCGGGACGATCCCGTAACGGCATCTCCATGATGGTGGCGTTTTCGTATGCACAACTGATCATTTTTTAACCATTTATGCGCATATGTGTAAATATCATACGGGAGACCGTATGCATGGTGACACAATGCCAGAACCACATACACCGAAGACCAGCACATCACAATCCGCTGCAACGGCAGCACAGGAAACCAGCACTCTTCATACCTGCCTGTGCGGGGAAACCCATCCGCACACTCTTGATCATGCCAGCAACCGGGATACCTGCACGTCCCCGAAAAAATTTGGCGCGTCCTGCTGTTGCAGTATCGAAGAGACTGAGAGAGAAAACCCCCATTGCTGTGGACATAAACCCCGCTGCCATTAACCACGTTATCCCGGAATTTCCGGTACCTCAAACACGAACGACAGGCACGATGATGAACGGACATCCCCCCATCCCGGAACTGCTGGAGCAGTTCATGGAGGCAGGCAACGTGCCGGAACGGTGGATCACGGTACGGGAACTCCGTACCCATTTTCACTTGGACGACACTGCGTCGCCGGCAATATCCGGATTTTTACGCAGGATCTACCAGGGTCCGTATTTTACCTGCCGGTACCGGGTCACCCGGATCGAGCGGTTGATCGTCAACACCCCTCACACGCGGATGATCAAACGCTACTTTGTCACACAACGACCCGGTGCAGTCAGTGTTAATGTCGCACCAGTCCCGCGAGCTGTACCCACACAGGGCACAACAACGCGCGAATCCCGTGACTGCACGATCCTTGAACAGGAAGACGCATGACCGCAGAAGAAGAACCTGAACGCTCACCCTGTCCACGCCGGGGCAGACCCCGTGTCCGCCGGATCATTGAGGGATCCGGCGGATCGCGCTGCTACGAACCCCGCTGCCAGCCGGAACGAGACGGCACCGTGATCTCGCTTGTGCCGGAAGAGATCGAACTGATCCGGCTCATCGACCTCGACGGACTCGAACAGGAAGCCGCTGCAGAAAAACTGGGCGTGTCCCGGAAGACCGTCTGGCGGGACGTGCACGAAGTCCACCGGAAGATCGCAGACGCGCTCGTTAACGGCAAAGGTATCGAGATGGCGGGATGCCTGAAAGCGGCGGAAGGTTCGTGCCCGAAATGCCGGCGTCGTACGGGCAGTGACCCCGGATCCCCAGATCCGACACTTACCTATTTACGCTCATAAGAGTAATTAATCGATTACAGAACGGGTGATATCAATGCCAGACTTTGACGGAACCGGACCGAGAAGGCGCGGGCGGGCAATCGGACGGGGACTGGGTCCCTGCAAAAATGCGACCGGGTGCTCCACCTGCCAGATGGAAGATGCACCGGAGATCACAAGACGGGACCCGACATACCGCACAGGTACGGGGTCACAGAACGAAAGCCGGCTTGACGGTGATCTGGATAAAAAAACTGGTACCAATTGACGCATCGGGAAGACATTATGACTTCACCATTCATCTCTGTGGATCACCTCTGCATGGATTTCGACGGAAAAAAAGTACTCGACAATATTTCCTTTGAGATCCCGGAAGGGGAGATCGTCGGGGTCATCGGCAGGAGCGGCGCGGGCAAGAGTGTGCTCATGCACCTGCTCCGGGGCGTCGAGCAACCCCCAACCGGCGGCAGGGTGATCTACCATCTTGCCGCATGTAACACCTGTGAGTACATGGATGTGCAGAGCCGGGCGGGCACCCGCTGTCCCCAGTGTGGCGGCACACTCCACGCGGTGGATGTCGATCTCTGGGACGAGAAGACAGACGGCATGAAGGTTCGCGTGATGCACCGGACCGCCATCATGTTCCAGCGGACGTTCGCGCTCTATGGCGACGACCGGGTGATCGAGAACGTGCTCCACGCGCTTGACGATATCAACTACCCGCAGGAGCACGCGATCAACCGTGCGGCGGACTTGATCGACCAGGTCCGGCTCTCGCACCGGATGATGCACATCGCCCGCGACCTGTCGGGTGGCGAGAAGCAGCGGGTGGTCCTCGCCCGGCAGCTCGCAAAGAACCCGGCGATGCTCTTTGCCGATGAACCAACCGGCACGCTCGATCCCGAGACCGCCCGGCTGGTACACGGCATGCTCATCGAAGCGGCGAAGAAGAATGCGATGGGTATGATCGTCACCTCCCACTTCTCCCAGGTGATCGAGGACATGGCGAGCCGGGC
>JAQTSH010000025.1:4890-13671 GCA_028711405.1 Methanoregula sp. | reverse complement strand
CAGATCTGCGGCTCGGACAGTTCACACCCAAGCGAGGCGACGACATGTTCGAGTGCCTTCTTCCCGGTATGTTTCCCGAGGATGAACCGGCGTTCCCCGCCCACCAGTTCCGGCGGGAAATATTCGTACGTATTCGGGTCGTCAAGGATCGCGGCGATGTGGATGCCGCTCTCGTGCGAGAACGCCAGTTCGCCGGTCACCGGTTTGTTGCGCGGGCGGGTGACCCCGGAATACTTCTCCACCATCCGGGAGAGGGTGTTTAAGTGCGAGAGATCGTACCGGTCGATCCCAGCTTTCATGCGGAGGATGACGAGCAGTTCTTCCAGGGATGCGTTGCCCGACCGTTCACCGATCCCGTTCACGGTCGTGTGGAGCTGGAACGCGCCGGCTTCTGCGGCAGTAATCGTGTTTGCAACGGCACAGCCCATATCATTATGGCAGTGGGCGCAGAGCGGGCGGTCGATCGACCGGACGAGATCGGTCATGATCACCTGCATCTCGCTCGGGATGAGACACCCGACCGTGTCAGCGAAACTGAGGAGCGCCGCGCCGTGCTCCGCGCCGCGCCGGTACACTTCCTTTAAAAATTCCGGGTCTGTGCGGGAGGCGTCCTCAGCGGCAAACCGGACCGCCACGCCATGATCGTGGGCGTAGTCGATCATCTTTGTTGCCTGGTTGAGCACGACCTCACGGGGCTTTTTGTACTTGAGCCGTATGTGGAGGTCGGAGGTGGCGATGAAGATGCTCACCATGTCCACGCCGCAATCGATTGCGGCGGAGACATCCGGTTCCCGTGCGCGGGCAAGGCAGCAGATCCGGGCGTCAAGTCCCTGGTTCGCAATCGCGGTCACACACTTCTTCTCGTTCGGGGAGACCACAGGGAACCCTGCTTCGATCACCTCGATACCGATCGTGTCCAGTGTCCCCGCAATCTCCATCTTCTCTTCGCAGGAGAACGATACGCCGGGCGTCTGCTCTCCATCTCGTAACGTCACATCACAGATCTCGATATTCCACGGTTTCATGGCTCGACCCCTCCGGGCATTCGCCTTCCACAATGACGGTCACCGGCGCATCCGGGCGGCGTATGACCTGCCGTAAGATTTGTTCATCATCCGTTCGGCAGACGACCGGTTGTGCCCACGAGAGGTACGGCACCGGATCGTACGTGGGTTGTCTGCCGGTCATCGCGGTGCACCCGTTCTTCATCACAACGCAGAGCAGCGGGAGGCATTTTTCGTACACATCGATGAGCGCGTTGATGCCGGAGTGGAGGAGCGCGTAATCCCCAATCAGGGCGACTCCGGTACTCCGGGCGGCGACCGCAATACTGGCGCCCATGCCGTAACTGGCGATGCCCAGTTCGTACGGCGGCGTCATGCCGAGCACCGAGCACCCGGCGTCGCAGATCATCTGCATGTCCCGCTCTTTTAAAATATTCAGGAGGGTTTTCCACGGGCAGTTGGCGCAGAACGTCTTGTAGTAGCCCCGGTCCTCCATCGCTTCCGGGCGTTTTTGCGGCACGGGAGGCTGGAGCCCCCGGTGATCCCGGACAAATGTCCTCCCGTACTCGTGGACGGTCTGCACGGTCGCTGCACGGGCGGGCAGGGGATGAACCGTCCCGATTCGGGAGCTGCCCGGTGCCGGACCGACGCCAAGAGGCTCGCCCGCCCACCGGTTCAGCGGCGACCGGTCCGACCAGTCGAACATCGTCCGGTACAACTCTTCGGCAGCCGTCACCCGCCCGTTCATCGTCCAGGTCCGGTGCGAGAGCCTGCCCGTGTGGTCGTCCCGGCGGACGATGTCCCGTTCTGCTTCCGCATCCAGCACATACGGCGTGAGCCTGACCATGGCGACGCGGGAGAACTGCTCGGATGCCTGGAATGCAGCTTCGACGGAAGAAGCGCAGGTGGTCTCATCCGGCTCGATGACCGGAATCTCGGCGAGCTCGCCATAATACCGTGAGTCCTGCGCGGTCTGCGACCCGAGCGCTTCGGGATCGTCCCCCGCGATGATCACAACGCCGCTTACCAGTCCCTGCGCGGTTGCCTGGAGGAGCGGATCGGCGCATGCGTTCAGCCCCACATTCTTGATGATCACGGCGGCGCGCCGGTGGCAAAGCGAGTCGCCCAGCGCGTACTCAAGCGCGGTCTTCTCGTTTGCTACCATCTCCGCATGGGTGAGCGCGCCCAGGTCCGTGATAGGGAACCCGGGGACCGTGTATTGCCGGTCGGTGCAGGCACACAGTGCCTCCGCCAGCACGTCAACGCCTTTCATGCATCCCTCCCCGGCACGAGATCGCAGCCGGCACAGTTCGTGCACATCGTCAGTGCCTGCCGGGTGTCAAGCCCCGCTACGGCAAGCGCCTGTTCGTGCACGGCAAATAATTTTTTCAGCCGTGCGGCAGATGGGCGCTCTGCTCCGGCTAGCGCCGCAACCGGGTTTAACGGGCGCAGCACCGGGATGATGCCGTGCGCGGTGAGCCTCGTGATGCAGGCTTCCATCTCCGCATCGGTCTCACCCAGCCCGATGATCACGTTCGAGAAGACGCGCCCCCTGCCGAACAGGGCGACCGACTGGTCGAGCACCTGCCAGAGCCGGTCATAGTCGAGACCGGGGCACTGCATCGCGAAAAGAGCCGGGGTTGCGGCTTCGATGTTGAACTTGACCTCCACGACGCCGAGCGCATGGAGCCGGTCCGGAGTCCGGGGGGTCGGATAGATGGATACCCCGATGGGAAGCCCGAACCGGGTGAGGTGCCGGACGACTTCGAGGACGTAATCTTCTTCCTCTTCGATGCTGCCCGCGACCCCGCTTGTGATGGAGATTGAATGGATCCGGTCTTTCACTGATTCCACCATCGCGACGATCTCCTCCACGGTCTTTCGTCTGCCGGCAAGGCGCGGGACGGAACAGTACCGGCACGCGAAGATGCAGCTCTCCGTTACCGTAAGAAATGCCTGATCCGGGCAGTGAAGCCCCGGTTCTTTAAGGCGACCGTGTACGACCGTGTTGTTATAGTGCAGGTCAGCGGCTCCGTCGCCCCGGTGCACAATCTCTATAGGGCTCTCGGGATTGAGCGCGAGCTTGACCCGCTGGTCGCCTGCCGAGAAGAAGACCGCGCCGCTCCCACCGGCACCCGGACCGGCGGTCGACCGGGCGATATACCGTTCTGCGGGTTCACCATTCACGCGGGCGGTTCCCACCGCAAGCAGTTCCGCCTTTAAGTCCGTCCATCGCATAAGTCCAGCGCCTCCTCATATCTCGTAAAAAATGGCAGGGCAGCCACCGCACCCGTGATTCCCCTGCCCGCCATCACCACCCGGAGGTGGGGGTCATCCACCTCCCGGAGCAGTTCCGGTCCAACCTCGCCCCGTTTCACGCGCCGCCCGTACGCAAGAAGCGATTCTGACGGGACAAACCC
Source organism: Methanoregula sp. (assembly GCA_028711405.1). Taxonomy (GTDB): domain Archaea; phylum Halobacteriota; class Methanomicrobia; order Methanomicrobiales; family Methanospirillaceae; genus Methanoregula. The sequence goes on along the minus strand of JAQTSH010000025.1, from coordinate 10,247 downwards.
GGTATAGACTGCCATGCCGGTCTTCTCTGAGAGCGTGTACTGTTCGAGAAGCCGGTGGAACCGGTCCACCAGCCGGTCGGGCTCGGTCGTCGCAAACTCTGCAACGAGGCTCACGCAGTTCTTCGTCCGGTACGGCACCGGAAAGAGCTGCACGATCGTGTGGGACAGATAGGCTGAGTGTTCATCCTCCACCGCTTGTGCGATATTATGGACAAGCGTCCACGTCGCTCCTTTGTCCGGGGTATCCGTATCGTCCACGCCGATGAGCACGCGCTGCCGTCGCGGGAGCCAGATTGTCGCTTCAGCAACTTTCCCGCCCCCGGACTCGTCTGCCCGGCTCCGCAGGACACCTTTCGCATCCGCCCGGCACGCGGTTGCACCCACGCCCCCGCCGCCCATTCCGATATACGTGATCGCGATCTCGGTGCCAGTAACGGTCACACCCGAAATGCCGGCAGGAAACCGTGAACCCTCGAGTGCGAGATTGACCGTGCCGGGACGGAGCAGGTACCGCATCGTCGCGCCAACCGGGCGGACATCGGTGACCAGCGGGCTCTTTTTGTAATGGCGTTCTGACCACATCGCGCCGCCCACGCAGTCAAAGAACTCCACGAGCTCGATCCGCTCCCCGCGTTCATCCGCCACCGCGACGATCTGCGGGTAGTGGATGATATACGGTTCAGAGATGCTCGCCATACAACCCCGCCGCTTCAATCCCCCTGTTACCCCAGAGCACCGCGCCGAGCGCCCCGATCCTGCCCTTTCGTCCGTTCCCGTCCAGGAACCGGATGTCCAGCGCTGCTGCCTCGCGTTCCGCTTCCTCGACCGTCACGATCCGGGTCTTGATCGATTCGGCGAACGGGGACCCGCGCGGGAACTCGATCCCCCGGTACCACGCAATGCCGGTATCGTCCGAGACCGTGTGCGCCTCCACAAACGCCCGGACATGGTCGGCAAGCGCGGTCACCTGACCGGGGCGCACCGCGAAGTTCAGCGCGGACCCGACACAATTCGTCGTCTTCTGCGGCACAAGAGGATTGAGCTGGACAAGGCGCATATTTAAAAATTCGACGCCTGGCACCCGGCAGGCTTCAGCGCATTTGAGCGCCAGCACCCAGGTCGCGCCTTCGGTCTTTGTGTCCGTGTCATCGATGCCGAAGCAGACCTTCTCGTACCGGGGCGAGACGATCCGGACCCGGTTCGTCCGGGCGCCGCCGATCTTCAGGTCGTCCTCCGTGGGATATTCCGCACGGAGCACACCCGGCGCCTGCGGGAGACATGCGGCGACACCGACACCGGCGCCCGCGATCCCTGCCCAGCTCGTAATCACCTCATCCCCGTTTACATCCACTGCCTCAAGTGCCTGTCCGCCGATGGTATCCCCTGCCGCCCCGAAGTTGACCGGGAGTCTGCCGAGCTTCGCGTGGATCGTCATCGCGCTGCCTTCGACCATGCAGCCGAGAACGACCCCTCCGGCGCGGCGGCGGTTCATCGCGTCCCATTCGATGGTGCCCCGCGCATGGCACTGCTCAAGGATCTCTGCCATGCCGGCACGTTCGTCAACCATCACGAGGAATTTCTTTGCAAAGAGCGGACCGAACCGCTGCTTCACGTCGTCGGGTGTAAGCGTGATCATGTTATCGCCGAAATTTTCGTTAACAAAAGAATCGGCAATAACACTATTTATAGCGTTCGATATTGATCGTGAACGGGGGTCACCAACCAGATCGGGTACGAATCAGCCACGCGGTATAATCGACGAGGTATAATCGATAAGAACGAAAACCGGCTCATCCGGTCATATCCTCGCCACGCTCGAATCGAAAGAGAAAATTGTAAAAAAGGATGTGAAAAAAATGAGATGCTCAAAGAATCTTGTGGAGCTCGATCTTGAAGGGTCCGAGCGTGCCGCCAAAGTTCCCGGCAGAGATGAACTTCACGCCCGGTACTTTCACTGCTGCCTTGATGCCCACACTCATCGCATCTGCAACGCTCTTCTCATCGACACCATCGATGACAATCTCGTAAATTGCATTGATACCTGCCGGGACTTTTGAGTCCGGAACCTTTTCGCGCAGCGTCGGGCAATACTTCTCGTTTGTCGAGGCATGCATGAACTTGTACTTCAGGCTGCCAACCTTGGAACCGCTGCCGACAATCCCGCCGGGGAAACTCGTGATGACGCCTTTTGCGTGAGAAATCGCTTCAGCCGCAACCTCTGCACCGACGAGCGCTGCCATCTGGTTCTCGCCCATCACAAAGAAGTTGCCCCCCGCAACACCCTTCACGATACCGAACTCTTCTTCACCGACATATTCGCCATTCATGACCGGAATTGCCCAGCACTTCCTGCCGCCCACTTCTTTCTGGTACTCGTACCCGTCGCCAAAGAAGTGGAGCTTGACTGCGATCTTCTCTTCGGCATTCGTTATACCGTTAAAGACGGCTGTTGTCGGCGCTGTGAGCACGCATTCTGCCACCCGCTCCACAACCTGGTCCTTCAGTTTCTTTTTCCCGGTACAGATGAGAATTGCCACACCCGGTCTGCCATCAGGTGTCTCGGATGCCGGCACATCGCATTCGATCCCTGCTTCGCATGGGCAGCCGATCGCTGATGTAGCAAAACCGGTCGCTTCCGTTGCCGCCTTCCGTGCCCAGTCTCTTGTTACCGCTGTGATGATCACCCGGCAGACCCAGGTCGGGAATGCCTCCGCGTATGTGTTGTCAATTGTAACGCCGTTGATTTCCATAACATAACCTCCGGTACAAGTAGATTACCATGATGTTCATTGAATAAATTTTCTAATTTGATCTGCATTCCGGAGCGCATAAATCTGAACACAAATTGTACAATAAAAATATTGTACAATATTAAATTGTAAATCCTCTTAAATTAAAAATCTACAATAATTTGCCGCTTTCTCCGAGATAATTTCAGAACATTTATCTATTTTCTTTCACCATCTTCTGATAATCGATTTTAGGATCGATCATAGCTGGTGCGTGAAATCATGACATTTGCAGTGCACATTAACATGGAACATTGTACCGGCTGTAACAATTGTGTTGTTGCGTGCCCTGTGGACGCATTGGAGCTTCACACCGTGGATCCTGCCTCCAAGGACAAGATCTACAAAGTCAAGGACGGAAAATCTGTCGTTCTCGACTTCAAGGGTGAGCTCTGCGCCGGTTGCGGCGTCTGTGTCCAGGCATGTCCGCACAATGTTATCAGGCTGGCAGGGCCCTGGGAAACCAGAGCACAGGCAAAGGTACAATAAAGGACAGCGTGAGGGTTATTTTATGGCATTGTTTCCAAAGTTTTCCAAAAAGAGGGATGGTGTCAACGTTGTGATGGAGCAGCGGCTCCTTCAGAACGTGAACAACCTGATTCTTAATTCAGAGACCTGCACAGGGTGCGGGATCTGCGTTGATGCATGCCCCGAGGAAGCGATCGTTCTCGGGCTTGTTGGTGCATCCCGGCGTGGCGCAATCAATTACGCTGCCCCGGTGGATGTGGACGAGACCAAGTGCTCCTATTGTGGTGTTTGCGTCGTCATGTGTCCGTTCAACGCGTTGACTCTGAAAGTTGACAATCAGGAGCGGCTCCCGATCCTTGAAAAGGAAGGATTCCCGCAATATGACATGAAGGCAGAGATTGATGACGAGAAGTGTGTCAAGTGCACGATCTGTGAAGAGGTCTGCCCGCGTGACGCTATCGACCGGAATGTTCCCGCGTACGAAGGAACCTACAAGGGACCGGTAGCCGGCGCAAAAGACCGCCACACCGCCATCAGGACCAAGACCACGTTCAAAGTCGACATGGAGAAGTGTTCGCTCTGCGGTCTGTGTGGTGCGCTCTGTCCGGCGCTTGTAGTGAAACACAAAGAGTTCACCGCTGAGACCGGCAAAGTCGAGGGCGAAGTCGTCTGGGATGAGGCAAAATGCGACGCATGCAAGGTCTGTGTCGAAGCCTGCCCTGAGGAGTGCATCACGGTAGAACGTGAAGTGATCTCCGACAAGGTTGACGGAAAGGTCAGCATCGTCCAGGACAACTGTTGCACCTGCACCTGGTGCTCGCGCAACTGTCCGCCCGAAGCGATCACGGTCGAGAAGATCTTCGAAGGCGACATCGAGTTCCACGCCGAGAAATGCCCCGGCGGCTGCTCAACCTGCGCCGAGGTCTGCCCGGCAAACGCGATCTACCTGCCGTCCGCGAAACCGGCATCGGAGATGGGACACGAGATCGAGAAGACGATCGCAGTCAACAAGGATTACTGTATCCTGTGCGGTGCCTGTGTGAATGCATGCCCGGGTGAGGACATCATCATCATGCAGAGGACCGGCGTCCGCGTCAAGGGTACTGAGACAGACCTGTTCAAGAAGATCAAAGAGAAGCTCTTCACGAAGCGCACCTCGAAAGTGAAAGAGGGTGTGACCGGACAGGTCGGAATAAAGATTATGGAGAAGGCGTGAGGGAGCACCATGGTACGAACAAAAGGTTACCCGGAAGCGCTGGAGAAGAAACTCCACGACCAGCGATACTACGCTGATGACTCGAACCCGGAATTCACGAAAAAAGTAAAAGCAATCTCACGCACCATCGCCCACATGTGCTACCAGTGCGGAACCTGCACCGGATCGTGCCCGTCAGCACCGAGGAGCACCTACCGCATCCGCAAGTTTATGAGGAGAGCGGTGCTCGGGCTTGAGAATGAAGCTCTTACCGATCCCGATCTCTGGCTCTGTACTACCTGTTATAGCTGTACAGACCGGTGCCCCCGCGACATTGCACCCACAGATGTCATCATGGCGATGAGGAACCTCGCCTTCAAACGCGATATTATACCGGTGAACTTCCTGAAGACCGTGCAGTCTATTTATAAGACCGGTCATGGTGTGCCAAACAATGACGTGAACAGGGCAGCCCGCGAGAAACTCGGACTCACTCGTGACCCACCGACCACCCACATGTATCCGGAATTTATACCCGGTATCCAAAAGATCCTCGACCACTATAAGCTCAAGGCAAATTCTGACCGGATTGTCAAGGAAAGGGAGGGGTAAGATACCATGTCAGAAGCAAAATTCAAGTTCGCATTCTATCTTGGCTGTATTGCCCCCAACCGGTATCCCGGATGTGAATCGGCTTCCATCAAGGGACTAAAGAAACTCGGCGTTGAGCTCGTCCCCCTCAAGGGAGCCAGTTGCTGCCCTGCACCAGGTGCATTCGGATCGATCGATCTCAATGTCTTTTACGCGATGGCAGCACGGAACCTTGTGCTCGCCGAGCAGATGAAGATGGACATTGCGCTTTTATGCAACGGATGCTACAAGTCGATCTGGGAAGTGAACCACAA
>JAQTSH010000025.1:0-4790 GCA_028711405.1 Methanoregula sp. | reverse complement strand
GGTGTATTCATCTGCCACTGTGGTACCAACATCGCCGGCTCAATGGATATCCCTGCCGTGCAGGAATACGCAAAGACCCTGCCGAATGTTGCCTACGTGGACAACTACAAATATATGTGTTCGATGCCCGGGCAGGCTGTGATTAACAAGGCAATCAAGGACAACAAACTTACCGGTGTCGTTGTCGCCGCATGTTCACCCCGTCTGCACGAGCCAACCTTCAGGACCGCAACTAAGGAAGGCGGCTTGAACCCGTTCCGGTTCGAGATGGCAAACATCCGTGAGCAGAACTCATGGGTGCACATGCACGACCATGAAGGTTCGACCGAGAAGGCAAAAGACGCTGTCCGGATCGCTGTCGCAAAGGCAGCCCTGCTCCAGGACCTCTACCCGAAGACGGTGCCGGTCGAAAGGGCGGCAATGGTTGTCGGTGCAGGTGTTGCCGGTATGCAGGCAGCCCTTGACCTTGCAGCAGCAGGTATCAAGACCTACCTCATCGAATCGACGCCCAGCATCGGCGGCAGGATGTCCCAGCTCGACAAGACCTTCCCGACACTCGACTGCTCGCAGTGTATCTTAACCCCGAAGATGGTGGATGTGGGCAGGGCAGAGATGATCAATCTCATGACCTACTCGGAAGTCGATGCGGTTGAAGGGTACATTGGAAACTTCGATGTGACCATCCGGAAGAAAGCCCGTGGTGTCCTGACCCCCGCTGAAGCAGAAGCCCGTGGTATCGTCGGCGGCGGCTGTAACGGGTGCGGTGACTGTGAAACGGTCTGCCCGGTCATCAAGCCGAACCAGTTTGAAGTCGGCATGAAGCCGAGAAAGGCAATCTACATCAACCACCCGCAGGTCGTTCCCCTTCTCTATACGATCGACTTTGACGCGTGCGTGAAATGCGGGTTGTGCGTGACTGCGTGCGGTCCCGAGAAGAAGGCAATCGACCTCGAAGCGAAAGACGAATTCGTCACGGTCAAGGTCGGGACAGTTGTCCTCGCTCTCGGGTTTGACATCTTCCCCATCGAGAAGAAAGAGGAATGGGGTTACAAGCGGTACGAGAACGTCATCACGAGCCTCGAATTCGAGCGGCTCATCTGTGCATCCGGTCCAACCGGCGGTCACCTTGTCCGCCCGAGCGATGGCGAGACCCCGAAGAAGGTCGCGTTCGTGCTCTGTGCAGGGTCCCGTGACAACACCGGCGTCGGCAAACCGTACTGTTCGCGGTTCTGCTGCATGTATTCGTTAAAACACGCCCACCAGATCATCGAAAAGATCCCCGGTTGCCTGCCCATCATCTTCTACATGGATATCCGGTCATTCGGTAAGATGTACGAGGAGTTCTATTACCGCATCCAGGACGAAGGCGCGAGGTTCATCCGCGGGCGTGTGGCAAACATTCTCGAAGACCCCAAGACAAAGAACCTTCATGTCTTTGCCGATGACACGCTGCTGAACCGCCCGATGGATATGGAAGTCGACCTAGTCGTCCTTGCGGCAGCAGTGCAGCCGATGGATGATACGAACAGGACCCGGAAACTCTTTGGTGTCTCCTGTTCGATGGACGGCTGGCTCTTGGAAGCTCACCCGAAGCTGAACCCATGTGGGACAACTACCGCCGGTGTATACCTCGCCGGTGTCTGCCAGGGACCAAAAGATGTCCCCGACTCGGTAGCATCAGCTGAAGGTGCAGCCTCGGCAGCCAGTATCCCGATCCACAAGGGAGAGGTCGAACTGGAGCCGTACTTCGCAACTTGCATCGAAGAGAGATGTGCAGGCTGCGGTATGTGTGTGAACCTCTGCCCGTACAGCGCCCTTGCTCTCGTTGAGAAAAACGGTCGTACGGTTATGGAAGTCACCGAAGCAAAGTGTAAAGGCTGCGGTACCTGCGGCGGGTTCTGCCCCGGCGGTGCAATCTGGATGAACCATTTTGCAACCCCGCAGATCGTTGCGCAGATCGATGCGTTCCTGCTCGGAGGTGAGCAGTAAATGGCTGACGAATTCAAGCCCAAGATTTTGGGGATCGTCTGCAACTGGTGTTCCTATGCCGGTGCTGATCTCGCTGGCGGCGGACGTATCCAGTACCCCCCCGATGTCCGGATCATCCGTGTGATGTGTACCGGGCGTATTGACTCGCTCTTTGTACTCAAGGCATTTGCCGATGGTGCGGATGGCGTGCTCGTATCTGGCTGTCACTTCGGTGACTGCCATTACCTTGCAGGGAACTTCAAAGGAGCAAAGCGGATGTTCATGGTCAAACGACTGATGAAGAGTATCGGTCTCGATGACCGCCGCTTCAGGATGACCTTCGTGTCAGCTTCTGAAGGTGCCAAGTGGGGTACAGTCATCACCGATGTAGTTAAAACAATCAACGAGCTCGGACCAAGCCCCCTCAAGGAGTTCAATAAATAAAGGACGATAAGCGGTGGAAACAATGATATCCCTCAATCTATTTTTTTTGACATGTGGAGGTAGCACATGTCACAATGGAGGAATACAAGTAATAGCTGACAGAAACATTGTTTCACCGACTGATTCGACTAATGGAGGAGTATACAGTGGCAACGATACAGGTAAACCTGATATCAGGTCGAAGTGTCCAGCAGGGTGTCGCGATTGAAGGCGGGAAGGAAAAACCCGCGTATCGCACCGCTGCCGGGATCATCGAACTTGATCCATCAGATTTGAAAAAACTTGGCGCATGGAAGAGCACCAACGTCAGGGTTACCAGCGATTACGGCAACGTGGTGGTAAAAGCCATCGAGACCACGCAGGGACCCCACCCGGGTCTCGCGTTCATCCCCATGGGTCCATGGGCGAACACTATCATTAACCCGAACACCTACTCAACCGGCATGCCGACCTTTAAAGGAACTCCGGTGAAAGTTGAAGTGGCGATGAACGAACACGTGCTCCTTGGCATCGAACTGGTGCAGAAATCATGCGGGGTGAAATGAAATGACAAAGACCGTAACCGATGTGATTTGTCCTTTCTGTGGAACGCTCTGCGATGATCTTGAAGTTGTCGTATCGGATGACGGGAAAAAACTCCTTGAAGTCTACAACGCATGTGTGATCGGCACGGAGAAGTTCCTGCATTCCCAGTCAAAGGACCGGGTCACCCGTCCACGGCTCCACCAGCCTGACGGAACCTGGAAAGAGATCAGTTATGATGATGCAGTAGAATATACTGCCCAGATGCTGGCAAAAGCGAAAAAACCCCTGATGTACGGCTGGAGCTCCACCAACTGTGAAGCCCAGAGCGTTGGCAATGAGATTGCCGAGATGTCCCGGGCATGCTGTGACAACACCGCAGCAGTCTGCCACGGCACGACACTGATCGCCGTGCAGGACATTGGTATTCCGTCATGTACGCTCGGTGAGATCAAGAACCGTGCAGACCGGATCATCTTCTGGGGCTGCAACCCGGCGCACGCCCACCCGAGACATATGTCCCGGTACTCGATCTTCCCCCGTGGGTTCTTCACCGGCAAGGGACAGATGAGCCGGAAGATGGTTGTCGTCGACCCCCGTGTCACCGATACCGCAAAGATGGCAGACGTCCACCTGCAGATCGAGCAGGGCAGGGACTATGAACTCTTAAACGCGCTCCGTGTTGCACTCAACAATGAATGGCTTCCGGACGTTGTTGCCGGCATCTCGAAAGAGAAGATTCGCGAAGTGGCGGACATGATGAAGAGTGGTCGTTTCGGGATCATCTTCTTCGGTATGGGTGTGACCCAGTCGCTTTCAAAGAATCACAACATTGATGAGGCGATTGCACTCACGAAGCACTTGAACGAGTTTACGAAATTCTCGATCATGCCTATGCGGGGTCACTACAACGTGACCGGCTCAGGAGAAGTGTTTGCCTGGCAGTTCGGGTTCCCCTATTCGGTGGACCTTACTCGTGGCTTTGCACGTTACAACCCCGGCGACAGTAGTTCGGTCGACCTCCTGATTCGTGGTGAAGTAGACGCAATGTTTACGATCGGCAGTGACCCTGGTGCACATTTCCCCATCAGTGCCGTGAAACAGATCGCAAATGTACCCTCTGTCTGCATCGATCCGCACCTCACGCCCACCAGCGGTGTGTCCAAGCTTCATGTGCCGGTCGCCTTTAACGGTGTCGAGACCGGTGGGAACTGCTATCGTATGGACAACGTGCCGATTGACTGCCGTAAAGTTGTCGAACCACCGGAGGGCATGCTCACCGATGAACAGTTCCTCATAAAGGTACGTGACCGTCTGAAACAGCTCAAAGGGGTGGCGTAACCATGTCAGAATATGTCATAAAGAACGGACACGTATTTGACCCGGTACAGGGTATCAAGGGTGACAAGGCTGATGTCGCCATCAAGGATGGCAAGATTGTCGCCCATGCCGGTCCCGGTGCAAAGGTGATCGACGCGAAGGGCAAGACGGTCATGGCGGGCGCCGTGGAAGTCCACGCCCATATCGCCGGTCCGAAAGTGAACCTCGGCAGGATCTACCGCCCTGAAGACAAGCTCTTCACCTGCACGCCCACAAGGGGCATGGAACGCATGGGCGGCGGTAATTCGATCCCGACCACGTTCAAGACCGGCTACGAGTACGCGAAGATGGGATACACCACCGCGATGGAAGCGGCGATGCCGCCCCTGTTCTCGCGCCACGTGCATGAAGAGATCCGTGATACCCCGATCATCGATGAGGGCGCGTTCCCGGTCTTCGGGAACAACTGGTTCGTGATGGAGTATTTAAAGAACCACGAGATCGAGAACACGGCAGCTTACTGTGCGTGGCTTCTC
>JAQTSH010000276.1 GCA_028711405.1 Methanoregula sp. | reverse complement strand
TCAATGCCCGTGTAACCACCTATGGCGACAAGTCTCTTGACGAACTCTTCCCGAAAGTCGAAGGCGCAGAAAAAGCCGAAGACAAGAAGAAAGCCAAGCAGCGTAAATAAATCCAGATACCTTTTTTCACGCCTGAAAACCGGGTTTGTTGTCGAGAAAGACGGTCGCACCCGCGCGTAGCTTTACCCTGACAAAGAGTTTTCCCCGGAACAGGGTCTTATGGGATCGGGCAGGGAATCCAGAAAGGGATTCGTCTCGCCGGGTTTGATCCCTGGATCTACAGGGAGATACGGAATACCGGCAGAGTGCGGTCACACGTTTGCGGAAATCTGTACCTTACCGAATGCGGCAGAGGTGTTGCCTGACTGCAACAGTTTCCCATCTTTATAGATCCCAACAGAGAGGGCATTTTTCGTCGTGCCGTCCTCTTTCTGGAAGGTGGCAGCAACGGTTCCCCCAGTACTGGAGAGCGGGTACCACCGGATCCCGGATTGGCGCACGTGCTGCTGTTCGCCGTTCGTGCCATAGGTTCCGTTGAAGGAGCCGATATAATCGACCCGGATATATACCCCTGCCGGAGGAACGACAATAGTCGGGGATGCGGTCACCACCGGGGTCTGGGTGCGGACAGTCACAGAGACAAGGGGGGTGACGGGGGGGGTGATCTGGCGGGGGGTTTGAGTGACGGTGATTGCAGGGGTCGGGATGCCTGATGACTCTATATCGACGACAGGAATATAACCGTAAAATGAGAGCAGTGCGATCGCGACGACAATGACGATCCCTGCGACGAAACTGACCATGAGCCACGGTACCCTCCCACGCGTTCGCCCGTCTTCACTCATCAATCCCGGTTCCTGCTCTTCGCTCTTTAAGAGTATGTCATAAAATAGAGAAAAACTCTCTCACTCTGGAAAAGATTGGAGACGACAGGTGCCGCAACCGATATTCATCCGCCCTTCTTCATTATCTCCCGGAACGGATCGAGGTACTGGGTAAACGATACCCCGTATTTTTTTGCCATGAGAACGAGCGCCGCCGGGGGGAGCAGATTGCCATCGAACTGCTCTTTGATGATCTTGTTCATTTCCGCTACAATCTCGGTCTCCTGCACGCCCCGCGCTTTTGCGATCTGCGAGATGAGTTCCTGCATTGGATCATCCCTCGTAAAGATCGCGGACGAGGGCTTGAACCCGATTGGGATCGTGATCGTTGCCGGATCGAAGAGAACCGTGTACACTCCATTATCCAGTTTCAAGAGACCATCCTCCTCAGCCCGCTTGAGAAGACTGGTTGCCTGGTCGGAACTCATCCATTTCCGGTCGAGCGCATAAAAATAGACGAGCTCGTTCTTCCGCATCCCTTTCTTGCGGGTATGCCGGAACGGCGCGGCGATAGTGGTCTGGAGGGTCACGTTGAAGTCCCAAGCAGGATGTTTTTCATGTCGAGCGCGTCCAGTCCCGGCGCGTCGCCTTCCTTAGCGATATCGATATCCGTCCTCGTGCCGCGGTCAGTAAGCCGTATGTAGAAGATATCGTTTGCGATCGGCACCTTGCCCCCGCCCCGCAACGCCAGCGCAAGAACCGACACGCGCAGATCCACCGCCTCGGTGATGACCCCGGGGCGCAGGACATCACGGGTGATGTCCCCAAAGGTTGCACGATCAACCGCGATGGCGATTGTGGTCTTCACTCTCACGAGCTCCTTTCCGGTCGTCTTGGTGGTTTCATGCCGGTCAAGATCCGCAATATAGTGGAGGGTCTCCAGAAACGGCATTCCCATGGCAAACGCGATGTCCACCCGCTGTGGGAACCGATAATAGATCCTTCGCATAGTTATTCTATGTAGCACTCTTAAGAGAAAAAAGTACATGATATCCTGCGGAATTTCCCGTAAGAAAAAATCTTCAAGGTATCGCAGTTCTGGTCCGGGAAGATAACCACGAGACCCCGGCGGGATTATGCCGGATCGCCATTCTTCATTCCATGTGGATGATGCGTATCAGGAAGACGACGATGAAAATCGGTTTTTGGGTTTTAAAATTCCCGCTAAACGGATAATGGCGAAAAAAGTGATGAAAATGCCAGGGGCATTTCAAAGGATTTATTCGATTAATACTGCGTTGATGACGCCATCCTGACCCGGGCGGCTCATGATGCGGGCGCGACCGAGCTCGGTCTTTACAATGGCGCCTTTCGTGAGCAGGTTCCGCCGGACATAGTTCGGGTTTGCACTGTTCGCTTCAACCGTCTCAATCTTTACTTTCTTGGTCTCACCATTCGCGAGATTCGTCACATTAGCGAACCCTGCACGCATCGAGCGGACTTTCGTGTTCCCGCCGACCGTACGGACAACCTTTCTCCGGTCTTCGCCAATGTGCGTATCCGCTGGTGCTGACCCGATCTCCGATCTCCGCTTTCCTGCAGCTGGTCTGCGCCTGCCGCCGGTTACCTTTCGTACTGATTCTCCCTGCCAGAGCATGGTTTCACGTAATCCTTATGATATATTCCGGGAATCCGTCCCAGAGTGGTGCTCTATATATTCCTTTCAGGATTATTTAATGGTATTTCCCGATGGTTCAAACTCGAAACAACTCATGCAAGGATCGCATCGAGCAGCGCGGCAACGCCTTCCCCGGTCTTCATGTTCGTCTTAAAGACCGGCATGTCCGGATTGTACCGGTGAATATCATTCTCCATCCGGTCAAGATTTGCCCCGACGAACGGTGCCAGGTCCACCTTGTTGATTACCCCGATCGTGCAGTCCCGGAACATCATCGGGTGTTTGTTGACCACATCATCGCCTTCAGTTGAACTGACGATCACAACACGTTTCTCCGCGCCGAGCCGGAAATCGGTCGGGCAGACCATGTTGCCCACGTTCTCGATAAAGAGCAGATCGATCTCATCCAGCGGGAGATGATCGATGGCGTGATCGACCAGTCGTGCATCGAGATGACACTCCTTGCCGGTGTTCGCATTGTATGCCGGGATGCCCAGCGCCACGATCCGCTTGAAATCATCGTCGCCATACACGTCACCGGCAATCGCCCCCGCCCGGATCCCTTTCGCTTTGAGCAGCGGGACAAGACGCTCGATGAGTGCAGTCTTGCCGGATCCGATCGCGCCGAGCAGGTCAAACGCCCGTACGCCGTGGTCTTTTAAGTGCCGGGCATTCGCTTCGGCTATCGCGTTGTTGACGTCGTACACATCCTTTTCGATCCGGACGTCGATATGGTGCATACAGGAATGTGGGAGCGGACACTGTTTATATCTTGACCCACAAATCTCTTCCCGATGGCGAAAGGCGCAAAAGGCGAATGCATCCTGTATCCGTGTTACTTCAA
>JAQTSH010000275.1 GCA_028711405.1 Methanoregula sp. | reverse complement strand
CGCTTGCCGAGGACTTCTCGAAACACATCCGCACGATCGGGTACCGCCGCGACCAGAAGAAAGTGGACGAGCTGAACGCGACGCCTGGAAATACAATCGAAGCGACGACCGATCCCCGGAAGATCAAGGAGGCGGATTTTGTGATCATTGCCGTCCCGACACCGGTGACAAAGGCGAAGGATCCGGACATGGTGCCGGTCATCTCTGCGTCCGAGACGGTCGGGCAGAACCTAAAAAAAGGTGCAATCGTCGTGATGGAATCCACGGTCTATCCCGGCGTGACGGAAGAGGTGATGGTCCCGATTCTCGAGCGGGAATCCGGGATGCGCTGCGGGAAGGATTTCTTTGTCGGGTATTCTCCTGAGCGGATCAATCCCGGGGACGACGAGCACACGCTTGCCCATATCACGAAGATCGTCTCCGGTATGGACAAAAAGACCCTGGACTCCCTCTCGGACCTGTACGGGCTTGTGACGAATGTGTACCGCGCTCCTGACATCAGGACGGCGGAGGCGGCGAAGGTGATCGAGAATGTGCAGCGCGACCTCAATATCGCTTTGATGAATGAGCTCTCGATGATCTTTGCCCGGCTCGGCATCGATACCGAGGAGGTCTTAAAGGCGGCGGGGACGAAGTGGAACTTCCACCACTATCGCCCGGGGATGGTGGGCGGGCACTGTATCCCGGTGGATCCCTATTACCTGGTCCAGAAGGCAAAGGCGGTTGGGTATCACCCCCAGGTAATCCTTGCGGGTCGCGCGATCAACGATGGGATGCCGAAATATGTGGCTGACATGGCAATCAAGGGGTTGAACAAGGTCGGCAAGAGGATCAAGGGTTCCAACGTCCTCATCATGGGGCTCACCTACAAGGAAGACGTCGCAGACATCCGGGAATCCCCGGTCGAGCAGATGGTCGGGGAGTTAAAAGAGTATGAGGTGAATGTCTTCGGCTATGATCCGTTGTTGTCCGATGCGGTGATCCGGCATTTCGGGGCTCAGCCGCTGCCCAGGCTGGACAAGAAGATGGATGCGGTGATCATCTCTGTTGCTCATGCACCGTTTAAGATGATGAGCGTTCAGGAGATCCTGTCCCTGATGAATAGCGAGCCGGTGATCATCGATGTCCGGGGGATGGTGGATGGTGGACCGGCGGCGGTAAAGGGTGGGGGGTATTATAGGAAACTGTGATATTCTCTGGATCGAGTGAAAATGCTCACTACTACCCATTGTTCATAGAAATGACTGCGGAGTGATCAAAAATCATTCCTCTTTTCTCGCTGCACTAATATACACAATGAAGCTTACATTCCCTATATGAAAAGCCGTAAAGAGTTCGTTGCGATACTCATTGTCCTGAAAGGCGAGCTTGAAACTCGGTTTCATGTCAAATCTATCGGAATTTTCGGCTCTGTTGCGAGGAACGAGAATACTGATACAAGTGATCTGGATCTTATCGTTGATTTTTCAGAACCTGTGGGTATGTTCAAATTTCTGGAACTCCGGGATTACCTTCGTTCTGCACTGAACACCGATGTCGATCTAACCACCCCTCGGGCTCTTAAACCCGCGATTAGGCAAACTGTGGAAAGAGATGTGTTTTATGTCTGAAAAACGGGGCGTTCATCTTTTTTTCGATGACATGGATAATGCGATTCATCGTATCCTGTACTTTACACAGGATATGACATACGATGAGTTTTTGCATGATCAAAAGACTCAGGATGCAATCCTACGGAATATCCAGGTACTAGGAGATGCCGCCACAAATATTCCCCCGGAGATCTGCCTTCTCCATCAGGATATTGACTGGAAGTATATCATCGGCATGAGAAATCTTATCACACACAGGTATTTTGATGTAGATATGTGGATACTCTGGACTACAATAACAGAGGATCTTCCACGACTAAAACGCCAATTGAAAACAATTATCGACAAATAAGAAGTTTATAAGATTATCACAGGAGTTTTGTTATGAAAATCTCAATTATCGGAACCGGATATGTCGGCGCGGTCACCGGCGCGTGTCTTGCAGAGCTCGGGCACGACATTGTTTTTGTCGGCAGAGATACAAAAAAACTGGTGCTCATCCAGTCCGGGAAGAGTCCCATCTATGAACCGGGACTGGACGCGTTGCTGGAAAAGAACATCCCCAGGATCACGACAACGGTCGATCTCCCGGATGCGGTCCGGAAGACCTCGCTTACGTTTATCTGCGTGGGAACTCCGTCGAACCCGGATGGCTCGATCGACCTGGATCAGGTCCGGGCAGTGTCCCACACGATCGGAAAGAGCCTTGCGTCTGCTGACGGGCACCACACGATCATCGTGAAGAGTACCGTGCTGCCCGGGACGTCCGAGACGCTGGTCGTCCCGATCATGGAACGTGAATCAGGGAAACGGGCGTTTGTGGATTTTGGTGTGGCGTCGAATCCTGAGTTTTTGAAGGAAGGTACCGCCGTTGCCGACTTCTTCCATTCCGACCGGGTGGTGATCGGGACGAATGATGCCCGGTCCCGTGCCGTGTTGGATGCGCTGTACACCCCGCTCGGTGCTCCGATCTATGCGACAACGATCCGGACCTCGGAGATGATCAAGTATACGAGTAATGCGTTCCTGGCAACAAAGATCAGTTTCGCAAACGAGATCGGGAATCTCTGTAAAGCGATGGGGATCGACAGCTATGAGGTGTTCCGGGGGGTGGGACTGGATGCCCGGATCAGCCCGCATTTCTTCCGGGCGGGTATCGGTTTTGGGGGTTCGTGCTTCCCGAAGGATGTCCGGGCGCTGATCGCCTATGCCCGGATGCTGGGGGTCGAACCGCAGATCCTGGATGCTGTGATGGACACAAACGAGGACCAGCCAACGAAGATGATCGATCTCTTGAAGCGTCATATGGATATTGCGGGAAAGACGATCGGGATCCTCGGGCTTGCGTTCAAACCGGACAGCGATGACGTGCGGGAGAGCCGGGCGATCCCGCTCATTCGTGCGCTGAACACGGAGCGGGCACGAGTCATTGCCTATGATCCGGTGGCGATCAATAATTTCAAGCGGTTGTTCCCCGATGTTACCTACACGGACAGCGCGCAGGACGTTCTTGGCGCGGATGCGGTGCTGATCGTGACCGAGTGGAAGGAGTTCGACGATCTTGACTATCACGGGAAGCTGGTGATTGACGGTCGGCGGATGGAGAGAGCCCGGAAGGAGGCGGGGGTGTATGAGGGAGTGTGCTGGTGAAAGGAAATGTTCATGACGAATATCTCTCGCTGCGTCATGTGAAACCAGAAAAAGTGTTCATGGCGGATTTGCCACAGGAGCCCATGGATAGTAGATATCCATAGCAG
>JAQTSH010000274.1 GCA_028711405.1 Methanoregula sp. | reverse complement strand
ACGATTGCCGAGAACCCCACCATCACGACGACCTTTAACGGCGGGCAGGGGCTTGGCATGGTCGAGCGCATGGATGTGACGGTGATTCGGTCAGATTGCGTCACGGAGCACGGGACACGGGCGAATCCCGGCATGGGTGCCAGTGTGACCCTGATGGGAACGACAGCCACCGACCGCGTGATGGTGGTCATGACGATGACCTCCGGGCTCCAGTACACGGTGATCGACAAGGACTACCCCTTCCCCAAAGGGATGTGATCCGGATACCGGGGAGGGAGTCCTCCTCCTCCATGACCGGGTGAACCCCCTCATCACAGCCGGATGGTGCACACCTATATACAAAAACCCCCTATTTCTTTTACCAGATACGACGGTGCACCCGTGTCCAACATCACCACTCTCCTCGATGCAAAGAGCGTCCCTGAACAAAAAGCAGCGCTTGTCTGTCCAACGCGAAACGAGACCTACACCTACAGAGAGCTCCGCGCCGGTATGAACCGGGTCGGTCTCGGTCTCGCCTCACTTGGGATCCAGAAGGGGGACCGGGTCTGCATCTATCTCGACAGCTCTCCGGAATACCTGATCAGCTACTTCGCGATCTGGCGGATCGGGGCGGTCGCGGTGCCGACAAACATCGTCTACCACGGCGAAGAACTGCTTCATGCATTAAACGATGCGGGTGCCTGTGCGATCATCACGGATGCCGCTGGTGCCGGGGTTGTTTCCGGGATCCGGGCTCGTGCCCCTGCCCTTACCCATATCATCTGCACGGGTGGATCGTGCCCCGGCTCTGTCGCATGGGACTCGTTCCCCCCGGCACCGTCAACAATGCGGGCGACCAACTGTGCGCTCGATGACCTCTGCCACCTCCAGTACACCGCCGGCACCACCGGCAAGCCCAAAGGTGCCATGCTCACCCACGGCAACTGGATCACCGCGCTTGATGCCGAGCGGGAAGCCCTCCGGCTCTGCCCGGACGATGTCTATCTTGGCATCTACCCGATGGGACATGTCGGGCTCTCGTGGGGCATCGCAGTCCTCCGGGCAGGGGGCACCTATGTCATGATGGAACGGTTCGAGATCGCGCGGTATCTCGAGCTCGCCCGTCACCACAAGGTCACGGTGCTCGCGGGTATGCCCCCGGTGATCCATTCGCTCGTCCACGCCCCCCCGGGCACCGAAGCCTGCCTCGCGAATGCACGGGTCATCATCTCTGGCGGCGGACAACTGCTGCCTTCGATCTGGGCGGCGTTCGATGAGCGTTATCACATCCCGGTGGCGAACTCGTACGGGCTCTCCGAGACGATCGTGATCGGATCGGGAACCACAACCCTGCCCGGGTACCCGCACCTGACACGGGGGTACCAGAGCGTCGGTGTGGCGGTGGGCTACACGGAAGTGAAGATCGCCGATGCCGATGATCCCGAAAAGGAACGTGCATACGGCGAGACCGGGGAGATTGCGCTTCGAGGTCCCTCCGTGGCGAAAGGCTACTGGAACCTGCCCGAAGCAACTGCTGCGGTCTTCCGGCATGACGGCTGGTTTTTGACCGGGGACATCGGGCATCTCGACGCGGACGGGGTGCTCTTTGTTACCGAACGAAAAAAGGACATGATCATCATGTCCGGGTGGAAGGTCTATCCCACGGAAGTGGAGAACGTGATCGTCCAGCACCCGGCAGTGGCGGATGTGGCAGTCTTCGGGGCACCGGACGAACGCAAAGGGGAGATTGTCGTTGCTGCGGTCCTGCCGAAACCCGGTGCGATGTTGACAAGCGCTGAACTGGAGGCATTCTGCCGGGACAGGCTCGCCGGCTACAAAGTCCCCCGGCGACTGATCCTTGTCGACTCGCTGCCCCGTGTGCATGGCTGGAAGTTGCTGCGCCGGACGCTGCGCGAGAAGTACGGCGGGAACCCGGCATAAACCTCCCGGCACTTTCTTTGCCGAAAGGATCCCCTACACGGACACACGTCTTGGGGGAAAAAGAGTTATAATGCCAGCCGGACTTCACGTGCCGCCTGGCACATGTGCTTGAGTTTCCAGTATGCCATTTCACGGGAGCGCATCCGCATCCCGCAGTCGGGATCGATGAGCATTGTGCGGGGATCGAAGACCTCCATTCCCTTCTCGATCCGGGCTTTGATCTCGGGTACGGTCTCCAGGGTATCCGAAGAGGAATCGACGCACCCGTACCCGATCATCCTGCCGGCGAGATCCCGGGACCGGAACAGGTCGAGGTTCTGGGGGTTCTTGGAGAACTCAAAGTCCAGCACGTTCACATTGATCGCGAGGATGCCGTCGATCACGTCCGAGAGGTTGCCGCAGACGTGCATGCAGGTCGGGATCCGGACCGACGAGACGACGAGCTCGATCGCCTGCTTTGCGACTGCAAGATCGGCGACTCCTGTTGAGAGGATCGGTTCATCGATCTGGAGCAGTGCCACACCGGCGGCTTCCAGGCTCTTTGCCTCAACGACAAGCGCAGCGGCGAGATCGAGCGCGAGTTCCTCCTTGTTCCGGTACATCGGTGTCGCCAGGTGAAGCCCGTGGGCGAGCGTGGAAGGACCGGTGATGATCCCCTTCACCTTCGGGGCTTTGGTGATCGCATACTTTGTATCGGCAGTCGTGATCGGGCTTCGTGCCGGCTGCACCTTGCCGATCACGTCCTGCTCCTTGATCCCCGCGAGATGGGACGAGAACGCCCCGATCATATCCCCCCGCACCTGCCCGTCCGAGATGATATCGATGCCTGCCCGTACCTGGTCTGCCACGGCGGTCTCGACAGCGGAACGCAACGGATCCAGGAGGCTCCGGAGCCCGCTCCCCTTTACCACCGGGTAACTGCCGACGACTGTTGTGGCGAGTACCTTGTTTGTGAAATATGCTTTTGCCATAGGATCCCCGGATTCGCGAGTAGTAACCCGGTTGACCCGGATGATAAAAAGAGTATGGGTTTATGGGACGAGCCGGTGCATGTCGCGCGGGAAGAGCACCGCTTCCCGCACGTTTGCGAGCCCGAGCATCGTCATGACCAGCCGGTCTGCGCCCAGTCCCCACCCGGCGTGGGGGGGCATACCGAACCGGAACGGGCGCAGGTAGAACTCGAAACTCTCCGGGTTGAGCCCTTTCTTTTTTATCTGCGAGACGAGCAGGTCGTACTGGTGCACCCGCTGGGCACCGCTCGCGAGTTCCATGCGCGGGTGCATGAGATCGAACGCCTTGCAGACCGAGGGATCGTGCTCGTAGGGCATCGCGTAGTACGGGCGGATCTCCGAGGGCCAGTCCACAATGAAGTAGTGATCGCCCATCTCGGCACCGATCGCGTGTTCCGCGGCGGCGCTGATGTCGTCCCC
>JAQTSH010000273.1 GCA_028711405.1 Methanoregula sp. | reverse complement strand
AGACAACCGAGGAGCCCCGGATACGGTCCAATAGCGAAGTCTTCCCGTGATCCACATGCCCCATGACGCAGACAATCGGCGTCCTGACCTTCGGGTTTGTCGCCATATTTCCTCTTTCGTATTCTGTATGCTGGCATGGGATGAACACATGCCGTCATCCCGGTTGAATCCGGGTTCGCAGGAACAGTATTGGGATTATTCATCCTGCGTCCGGGATTCGTGTTCTGAGCCACCGGATATGTTATGGACGTCTGACCCTATTAATAGTCACTCTCATGCCCCTGTCTCATCTGCTGCCGAAATCGGTTATAGTGCCGGATTTTTTAAGGCTGGAGAATGCGGTGCAGGCAAAAATCAGGGATAAATTAAAATGAGTTCAGTGCCAAATTAAAAGGAACATCTGCCAGGGTAGGGTAGTCTGGTTATCCTAAGGGACTGTGGATCCCTCGACCCGGGTTCAAATCTCGGCCCTGGCCTAATTACTGCTAGTTAAAATCTAATGACAAATCCAGGCTCAATTTGGGCTTATTTTCCTCTTTGATGTTTTTCCGCGCTAAAATCCTCGTAGTTGCCCGTCGTTCCATCGTGCGCATTGTTTCCACGCGCGAGCTGGGAAGATGTTGGTGGACCCGTTGCCGGGAATGCCATCAACCTGGATGCAGGAAACAGGCTCTATTTCCATCTGCCATATGCTTTTACTCATCGATCGCGAGAAGTGCCGGACTCTCCGACAACCCAAGCAATCTAACTCATCACCACTTTCTTAAACGCTTCAAGGGGCAGCGTATACGGCTTCACGTAATCGGATTCAATGAGCCTTCGGGGGATTTTATACCGGATCAGCGCATCATCCGATGTGATGAAATAATCGCAGTCATACGCAATCGCATAGGCAAGGTGCGTCCTGTCCGTCTTCTGGCGCATCATACGTCCATCGGTAAAGTCCTGTGAAAACTCATAACAGATAACCGCAACATCGTCAGTGGGAACGAGAATCGTCATTTTCCATTCGCTGAGAAGGGAGAAAAAACTGGTCAGGTATTCGGCAAATTTCGCATCCCGTTTCATTATCAGGATTACTTCACCGATCACTGATAGGGAAGTAAATATCTGATAATTGCGGTTTATAGCGTGATTGATGAGGGTTTTTCTGTCCTGGCTTTCCAGGCAATCAAAAAAGATTCCGGTATCAAGAAATATCTTTCTCGTCATTGTGTGAGTGCCCGGTATTTCTGAACACGCCTCTCCGCCTTTTCGCGGCTGATGGCAAAGACTACCCGACCATCAGGACCGACCCCGCCGCCATAGGGAAGCACACCCCGGTGATAGGGGGTTCCGACAACTTTAGCCGGGTCATACTCTTCAGATTGCATAATCTCTATCTCACATTCGGACATGATAATAATTCCGTCCATGCTATTCATTCAAACGCCCGGGGGTTTGCCATAATTCACTCATGCTCTTCCCGGCTCGTGGCAAATATCACGTTCCCGGTTTTGAGGCTGCAATCCTCCGCCATAGGGAAGCATCACTTCATGGTAAGGCTTCCCAATCACATCCTCATGGCGGAACTCTTCAGACATTGGCAGCCCCGCATAGCACATCGATATCCCCTTCTTCTTATCCATGTTTTTGCCTGCCTGCATTACCAGCAATTCAGTTTTGAACTTATCCAGAAGTGCCGCATACTCTGGCAGGCGTTCTGCCTGTTGCTTTGCCTGGTTCACCCTGTCTATTGCTTCTTCCGTGAGCTCGAGCCCACAATTGCCGCAAAAGGACAGAGTCGGACCGTTGACCGTGAAGCACCGGGGACATTGCCGGGCTCCAGTGCCTTTGACCGGGAGAGCGCTTCTTTCGGTGCCACTCCTGCCTTCTCAGCGATCACCGATTCAACATCGTTGTTGACCAGATGGAGGTATGTGGAAAACATCTTTGAGTCGAGGTTCCCCCAAAGAATTTTCTTTACAATCGCATCTCCATACCCTTGACCGATCATGTGCGTTGCCCTGGAGTGACGGAAGATCTGCGGGGTGATATGCTTTTTTATCCCTGCCCGCTCGGCAATGATACGAAGCTGCTTTGCCACACCTGCATAGCCTAGCGGTTCCTTCTTGTTGGTCAAGAATACGAATGAGTCAGAAGTGACGGGTAACGGGTAATCGTTCCGCCATACTGCGAGATATGACTTTGCCATGACTAACGGGATATTCCGGTTTTTCCCGGTCTTGAAAGACGTGGTGATCGTTGCGTTCCAATCGGTAAATTTTACGTCTTTCCACCTGATAGTGGCATTCTCCCCAATCCTTAAAGCTCCCTCATAGAGGACGGCAATTATGGCGCGGTCTCGGCTGTTCATGCACGCTTCGATCATCGCTTTGACCTCTTCCTCAGAAAGGAGCATGTCGGGAGTTTTTGTCATCATATCATATGATGAAGGTTGGATCTTCAGGATCTTCTTTTCGTCTACGGTCGTGTAGTGATTCTCACACATCCAGAGATAGAACCGTTTCAGGAACCTGATAAAATTGCGTATGGAGTTTTGCTTATACCGGGGTGTTTCGTCATCCTTCTTAGCGTTCCTTACCTGGTCTATTGCCGTGTAGATGTCTGCTATGGTATTCTGCCGGAATGGTACAAGATATTCACGGAGGTTAATACGCGTGTAATGGAGCTTGAATCCCCTGCCAGAACTGATATGGCGGGTTACGCTTATCTCATCGACAAATTCCCTGATCAACTGTGCATCGTCTTCTGCCATCCATCCATCAGATATGCCCCGGGAAAGGACAATCCCTGAGTACGTGATCAAGGTTGCCGCTGCCGGATGGAACCTTGATATTTGTGTGGTGCTGGTATCTGCCACTCCAGTCGCGATGGGATTTTAGGATTCCGGCAGGTACGGGATTTCCCGCACGGCTGATCCGGCAAGTGTGGCGAGCGATACGAACCCTTTATTTCATGTCCACGCCATACACCCATTGATGAACCGGGCCCTAAACAGTCCCGAATGCATCTCGTGGCACCGTGAGACACAAGAGAACGCCACCGCAGTGGGCTGTGCTTCGCGCCAGACTGGGTATTGACGAGCAAGATCCTGTCCCGATCTCCCCGTGTGCCATCCAACAAACCCAATGAACCAGGGAGGGTTGTCGCAGAATGGAGGTACTCCTCCATCACCATGAGCAGGTAAATCGTCGTAAAACGGAGTGAGTGAAACATGGTGCCGTCAAGTATTGTAGCCCGGGACACCGGGATGTTGACCGAACCGGTCGCTATCGTATGGACGGATAAAAAACCAAAAGGAGCCCTCGAATTCAAAACCGGTGTTTGGGGTTGCGTCATGTGGCTGTTCGCGAAAGT
>JAQTSH010000272.1 GCA_028711405.1 Methanoregula sp. | reverse complement strand
TCCAGCGGTGAAAAATGATCGCTTCCTCAGACCTTCTCTGAGGATATTTTAGCAAACGTCGCAGTGAAGATCCCGGGCATCGACCGGATCTCATCCATCACTCCCCCGGGCACCTCACTGTCCACATTTAAGACCATGAGCGCTTTCTCGCCGGGGTTGATGCGTCCCACCTGCATACCGGCAATGTTGATGTTGCACCTGCCGAGGATCGTCGATGCCCTGCCGATCACGCCGGGTTTGTCAAGGTGCCGCGAGACGATCACGTACCCTTCCGGGATCATGTCCATCGTATAACCCCCAACCGCCACAATCCGGCTCCTTCCCTTGAAGAAGACTGTGCCGCTGATCGTCTCTTCGGTCGTGTCGGTCTTGATCCGTATCGTGATCAGGTTCTTGAACCCGGCAGACTCCTGCGTCACCGTCTCAGAGACCGCGATACCGCGCTCCTTCGCGATAAACTCCGCGTTAACAATGTTAACAGGTTGCTGGAGAATCGGATCGAGCAGTCCCTTCAAGGCAAGCCGGGTGACAAACTTCATGCTGCCGGCAAACGCCGAGAGTTCCCCCCCGTAGATGCACTCGACGGATGCCAGCCTGCCCTGCACGAGCTGGATGGCAAACCGTCCCATCTTTTCTGCGAGCTGCGCGAACGGTTCGAGCACTTCCGCCTGCTCTGGCGGGATCATCGGTGCATTCACGACATACTTTGCGGAACCACCCTGGAGCACCGCGATGCACTGCTTCGCCACAGATATTGCCACATTCTGCTGCGCCTCAACCGTGCTTGCCCCGAGATGCGGGGTGACGATGACCTGGTCGAGCGTGAGGAGCGGCGATTCGAACGGAGGTTCGGCTTCAAACACATCGAGCGCCGCGCCTGCCACCTTGCCGCTTTTGATCGCATCATAGAGCGCTTTCTCATCAATGATTCCCCCACGGGCGCAGTTGATGATCCGCACGCCATCCTTCATCGTTGCAATGCTCTTTGCGTTGATGACATGCTTTGTCTCCTTGATCAAGGGGGTGTGCACCGTGATCACATCAGCGACCTTGAAGAGGTCGTCAATGGTCATCACCTCAACACCCAACTGTGCCGCACGCTCCTTGGAGATGAACGGATCATATGCGACGCAGTGCATATCGAGCGCGTTCGCCCGTTTCGCCACCTCGCGCCCAATCCGCCCGAACCCGACAATACCGAGCGTCTTGTCGTTCAGTTCGACGCCCATGAACTTCGAGCGCTTCCACTCCTTCTTTTTGAGGCTCGCCGTCGCCTGCGGAATGTTCCGGGCTAACGAGAGCATCATCGCCATCGTGTGCTCGGTGGCGGCAAGCGTGTTGCCCTCCGGTGCGTTTGCGACGATGATCCCGCGTCGCGTCGCTGCATCCGTATTGATATTGTCCACACCGGCACCGGCTCGCCCGATGAACTTCAACCGTTTTGCCGCCTCGATCACCTTTGCCGTCACTTCTGTCCCGCTTCGTACTAGTAGGGCGTCGTAATCCCCGATGATCGTGCAGAGCTCGTCCTCGGATAAGTCGGTTTTGACATCGACATCGAATACTTTTTTGAGGATTTCGAGCCCTTCCTCTGCCAGCGGATCGCTGACGAGAACTCTCGCGTTTGCCATAAAAAACCCATACAATATATGCCGCATACCTAATCAGGGTTATTCTTTCCTGCGCGACAGGACCGGGCAAACTCACGGAAGTCCACCGCACAACAAGGGTAAACCGGGCATGTGGCACTGTTATGTGACCGGGGGTTGGAGGAAACATGGGGTGCCATTATGTGCGTTGATGCGTATTCCGGCAGGATCCGCAGGTTTTTTTTAAAGAATATTCCCGCAACACGATAAACCACGTGATGATAATTATTAAACACGGTGGCGATGAGATCATAGTGGTGCGAGCATGAAAGATGTGCCCAATATACTTTGGCTCGAAGAGATCCGTAAGGAGGATATCATCTCAGTTGGCGGCAAGGGGGCATCCCTTGGCGAGATGGCGTCGCTGGGGCTTCCGGTGCCCCGGGCGTTTGTGGTAACCGCCCAGGCATTCCGCAGGTTCCTTGTGGAGACCGGTCTGGAAGAGAAGATCTTCTCCTCTGCCGGGGAACTCGATGTGGAGAACAATGCAGCGCTTGAAGCAGCAGCTGAAAAGGCAAAAAAACTGGTGATGATGGCAAAGATGCCGGCAGTCATCAAAAATGAGATAAAAAAAGCCTATAAGAAGATGTCAAAGGCAGACCTCATCGTTGCCGTCCGGTCAAGTGCCACAGCAGAAGACCTGCCGGATGCGAGTTTCGCCGGTCAGCAGGATACGTTTCTCAATATCAAAGGCGAAGCGGCACTCCTTGCCGCTGTCCAGAAATGCTGGGCATCGCTATACGGTGCACGGGCGATCTATTACCGGGCGAAGCAGGGTTTTGATGACCGCACGGTGAATATCGCGGTTGTTGTCCAGCAGCTGGTGCATTCCGAGAAGGCGGGGGTCATGTTCACCTCCCACCCGACCACAGGGGAAAAGCAGACAATTGTCGAAGGATCGTGGGGACTTGGCGAAGCGGTCGTATCCGGCTCGGTCTCTCCCGACAACTACGTCTTTGACCAGCGGACAGAGAAGGTCATCAGCCGTAACATCGCGAACAAAAAGATAGAGATCATCGCAGATGGAGACCATGGCACGAAAATCGTAGATGTCGACAGCGCACGCCAGGATGCGCAGGTACTCTCGGATGACGAGGTCGCCAAACTTGCCATGTACGGCAAGATCTCAGAAGACCACTACGGTGTTCCGCAGGACGTGGAATGGGGCATCGTAGCCGGGACGATCTATATTCTCCAGTCCCGACCTATCACCACAATCGGAAACAAGAAAGAGGCTCAGGGCATGTCTGGACAGAAACAGGACGCTAATATCATTTTGCAGGGACTGGGAGCAGCACCCGGGATCGCTTCCGGAAAGGTTGTCATCATCCGGGACGTGAAGGACACGGGCGCGGTCAAGGAGGGCGACATCCTTGTCACCCGGATGACGAACCCGGACATGGTCCCGGCGATGCGCAAGGTCGCCGGCATTGTGACCGACGAGGGCGGGATGACCTGCCATGCGGCGATCGTGAGCAGGGAGCTGGGCACCCCTGCAATCGTCGGAACAAAGACGGCGACGCAAATCCTGAAAACCGGGCAACTCGTCACGGTTGATGGTGAGCGCGGGCTCATCTACGAAGGAATCTTCGTGAGTGCAGCCCCGGCAAAAGCAGCGACCCAGGTACAGGGCGCTCTTCAGATTATCACCGCAACGAGCGTAAAGGTGAACGTCTCGATTCCCGAAGCTGCGACGCGGGCGGCAGCCACCGGTGCCGATGGTGTCG
>JAQTSH010000271.1 GCA_028711405.1 Methanoregula sp. | reverse complement strand
CAAGTTTTGAGATGGACCCCAAAAGCGACGAGATGCCCGAGGGGTTCCGGTTGCTGGACGGGTTCTCGGTCGATATCACGCTCTCGGTTTTAAAGATTGTGAAACTGTTCCAGAACAAACGGTTCACCAAAGAAGAAGCGCTGACCAAGGTTGCCGAGGTCGAGGCGATCGTGATGGCGTCTGCGACGGATCCCGCCCTCACCGAGATCATTGAAGCGGTCCAGCTGCCCAAACTCGCGCTCTTTGCCGCATGCCGGAAATATCTCGAAGGCGGGTTTGACAAGGACATCAAGGTGCTCATCAAGAAAGGTAAGGCAGTGATCGACAAGGACATGGAACAGGCGCTCGGGATCGTGTCGGATATCGGTGCGAGCGTGATTGACGGTGCTGCCTGCTGCGGGAAGTACGTGAAGGACGATATTGAAGAGCCCACCCTGTTTGACGAGTGGCTCGTCGAGTGCGAACGGATGCATGATGGGATGGTCTCCTTAAAGAACTTTGACGAGTCCACTGGAGACGAGGATTGATTGCGGACCGGGCACGTTTCCGTCACGCGAAGAAGATTGAGCGTTTAGCCGGGTACCGGGTTCCTGATCTCGCCTTTCACCCGGCGATGCTTGAGACGATCACCTCCCGATTCAATTTTGATATGCTTGATGCCGCCATCCGCGAGCAGCTGCTCCAGTTCTTTGACGATTTTTTACGGTGCAAGTGCAAGAACTCCCCGCTCTGCGGGTGCCCGGAGAAGAAGTTTGCGAAGAAGGTGATCGAGCTGCGTGAGAACGGGCTTGACCACCGGCAGATCGCCGGCGCGTTGTCGGACGAGTACGGGATCGAGATCTTCCCGGCGGATGTGCTCTCGTTTCTGGAAGAGTCGGTGCATGTACTCGAAGCGATCTCGGATGTGGCGCGGTTGCAGGGGCGCACAGAACTCGCGAAAAAGACTGACGAGCATATCCGGCTGATCGAGCGGTGATAGTGGGGGACGTCTTTTTGTCCTCCTGGTAACCGTATTGCTGGTCGGGATCCGGTTATTCCGGCATGATACTTTTTTCGTGTCAAAACGAAAGAGTTATCGTTCCCGTAGCAAAGGGTTTACGGTCATCATGAAATCCACCAGATCATCCCCGCTTGTTATTGTCAGTGTCCTTGTTGCGATTCTCTGCGTCCTCTGCCTGCCGGCAGCTGCCGCTGGTCCGGCGGTCATGCCCAACAACACATCCATCGCGCCCCAGTACAACGGACCGGCAGATCCGGCTGAAGTGGAGGCATTTCTCGATTCGGTCATGCCGGCAAACCTTGCCCGGTACAATGTGCCGGGGGCAACGGTTGCGGTTGTCAGGGATGGCAAACTTGTTGTGGCAAAGGGATACGGGTACCGTGACATCGCGAACAAGACGCCGGTCGATGCCAACACAACCTCGTTCCGCATCGGTTCAGTCTCGAAACTCTTTACCTGGACTGCCGTGATGCAGCAGGTGGAGGCAGGCACCATTGACCTTGACGCGGATATCAACACGTACCTTAAGGACTTCAAAATCCCGGACACGTATCCGGGACAGCCCGTAACGATGCGTCATCTTATGACGCACACGGCAGGATTCGAGGATAGCTGGCGGAACGCAGCAGTAGATGATGTTGCGGATCTCATTCCCGTCAGAACGTACTGCGCCGGGAACATCCCTGCACGGTTTATCCCTCCGGGTACTGTCAGTTCATATTCCAATTATGGCTCAGCACTTGCCTCGGTCGTGGTCGAAGATGTGACGGGAATACCCTTCACTGAGTACGTGCAGTCACACATCTTTACGCCGCTCTCGATGGATCAGACCAGCCTGCAGGAAGATCTCCCCCCGGACCTTGCATCGGGTCTCACAAAGGGGTACGTTACCAATGGTGAGGAGAACCTGCCCACGGACGATTACATCTTCGTTATCGCCCCGGCAGGGAGCATGAGTTCCACAGCGCCTGACATGGCAAAATTTATTATCGCCCATCTCCAGAATGGAACCTACCGGAATGCAACGATCCTCTTCCCTGATACTGCCAGCCTGATGCATGCCCGTACATTCGCAAACGATGAAAAAGTACCTGGCATGTGCCTTGGATTTTACGAGATGCAGGTCAATGGCATACGGGCTATCGGGCATGGCGGGGACACGAACACCTTCCACTCGCTGCTGGTTCTCCTGCCGGAGAAGAATGCGGGGTTCTTTGTCTCCTACAACAGTCCCACGGGTTCATCGGCACGGGGCGAGTTCTTCGGAGAATTCATGGACCATTATTACCCACAGGCACCGCACTCCATTCCAACACCCGATCCCGCTGCATCAGCCGCGTTACAGAAGTACGCCGGCATGTATGAATCGAACCGGCATAACTATGCACGGTTTGAGAAATTTTCTTCTATGGGTTCTCCGGTGGAGTTTACGGTAACACCTCAAGGTACGTTGCAGACGATGGCAGGGGGCGTCCCGATGGAGTATATTGAGGTGAGCCCCGGTGTCTTCTCCCGCCTGGACGGGACTCGTCCGGCGGGGAGTGGCAATCTCGTGTTTCATTCTTCAGCGGATGGCACGATTGATTATCTGTGTATCGGGAACCAGCCGTTCTTTGTCTTTGACCGGGTCCCATGGTATGCAACCCCGGCTTTTGTGGAAAATGTTCGAAACGCCGGTTGCATCCTGATTGCAACAATCCTGCTCTGGCCGCTGCTCTTCGCATTCCGTCGCACGCATGCGATTCCTGAGCCCCGGGTACCGAAATATGCCCATGCTGCCCGCTGGATTGCCGGATTCACAGCGATCATCGTTCTTGCATTCGTTGTTGTCCTGCTGCCGGCGGCTATGTCCGATCCGGTCCTTATGAACTCCTACCGGGTTGACCCGACCATCCCGGTGCTTCTGACTATCCTCCTGACGCTCCCGGTCATCGCGGCAATCCTTACGGTTGTGACCGTGGGCTTCGCGATCCTTGCGTGGAAAGCACAGTACTGGTCGCTTCCGCACCGGGTGCATTATACGATCATTACCCTCGCGCTGATCCTGGTCCTGTGGTGGGTACATTTCAACAATCTCTGGGTCTGGTGCCTATAACCACCCCTCTATCTTTTTTCCGGCACGGACAAACGGGAAACCCGCCGGAAAGACCGGCGAGCATATCCGGCTGATCGAGCGGTGAGGTGCCGGGTATCCTGCATACCCCCTTGTATCACTTCACCCTCTCTATCCGTGTCAAATCGTGGATTTGTGAGCGGGAATCTTTAAGAGAATACCGGACACTATAAGATGATCACGCAGGGAACTCGCGGAGTGTATCCGGTGTGGGATCATGATTCAGTATTACCGGTCAAAGATAGACACAGAACCTCCGGTCATTGAG
>JAQTSH010000270.1 GCA_028711405.1 Methanoregula sp. | reverse complement strand
AACGGGCGCAGAAGAACGGGTGGCGGGTTGAATGGCGGGACCATCACCGCTGGCGGGATGACGAAGTGGCACGCATCGAGCGGACGGTCTCATTGCTCCATATTGATACATCCGTCTGTGCCACCGGAATCGTCGCCCGTGACCTCGCACCGGGAAACGCAGTTGCCGGGGAGATCGCCCGTGTCGTCTGTGACTATGATCTCTGGCGGCACGCTGATCCCCGCTCTGCCGTCTTAGGGCAGGTGCTCCAGCGAAAGGAGAACCGGGACCATGTCCGGGACTGTCTCGTGAACGGGGTCTTCACCGATCCATTGATCGAGCGGGAGAATGCCGCAATCGAATCTGAGATGAAGACGATGATGATGAAGAGCTTACGACAGGCAACGATCATCGGCAACAAATACCGGATCGCGTTCGCCCCGCTCTACGGGTACCCGAGCGAGACAGCGCACTACATCCGGGACCAGAAGCAGACGGATATCGAGGTAATCATCGGAAAGGACGGGAAGTTCTCGGTCCGGTCTGTGCCGCCGATCAGCCATCTTGTCGCCCGGGAGTTCGGCGGCGGAGGACACCCGAACGCGTCGGGAGGGAGTTTCAACTTCTCGGTGGTCGAACGGTTCACCTGGTGGCTCTTTAAGAAGAGCCGGCATTTTAACGAGTTTGTGAAAGTTGCCGAAGCCCAGTGAAGCCCCGATTTCTTTCTCCACATTCTTTTATAGCATCCCTTCATTTAGTACGATAGAAAGGATTGTGATTGTATGAAATTGGTTCCTGGATGTATTGGTCTCTTCGTTCTTGTTTGTCTCGGTCTTTTTGCAGCACCGGTGGCTGCGGATATCCCTGGTGGTGGGATTGCCGTCATCTTCCAGTGCGGCGATTCCTTGACGTCGTCTTCTTGCAATGCAAATGGCGGCACGGTCTACATCAATGACTATGTTCAAGGGACGATCTCCGGCGGATTTTTTGAGATCGCGTATGACGACTCCTTCACCACGTACAGAATCTCAAAGGACGGGTATTACGATAAGCCTGGCACTATTGATCTTCCGGCAGGATCATCGGATATCATTATTGATGCCACACTCACCCAGAAACCCACCGGCAGCGGTGTCGGTTACTTCACCGTGTATTGCAGTGTCGATGGAGCATCTGTGGCATTCGATGGTATCACGAAAGGGACGATCTCCGGAGGATCATTTACCTATCAGGTAAGTACAACCGCCACTCCCTACACGTCCTACACGGTCAGCAAATCGGGCTACGAGACATATTATGGAACGATTTCGACGATGCCCGCTGACAGCCAGACGATCTACCTGTCCGCGACACTTACACCTGTAGTGACCACCACCCAGACCCCCATAGGCGGTAGTACCGGTTACATCGTGGTCTCCAGCAACGTGAATGGTGCTTCGGTTTATTTCGACAGTACCTATAAAGGCACCATCTCGAACGGGCAGCTCAGCGTGCTCGTCTACACAACGGGCACCCCCTCCACCACCTACCGGGTGGAAAAGTCCGACTACGTCACCGCGACCGGATCCCTCCCCACCCCGCCAACCGCAGGTCAGACAAAGTATATCACGGTGAACCTGAACGCGGCAACAACGCAGGCACCTGCGGGATCCGGCAAAGGCACTTACACCGTCCACAGCAACGTTGACGGTGCCGAAGTCTACATCGATGGCATCTTCCAGGGGATTACCAGTAACAATGTCTTCTCGTACACCGTTGCGACCACCGGCACCCCGGTGAAGACCTATGAAGTACGTAAAACCGGCTATACGACGTATACCGGAACCATCTCCCAGACGCCAGCGAACGGTCAGACAATCGATCTGTATGCAACACTGAATCCGGCACCCGCGACAACCGCAACCACGAGACGGACCACCCTCCCGACCACCACCCCGACGCCACTACCGACCACAAAATCCCCGCTCCCCCTCACGGTGACCATAAGTGCAGTGCTGGTGGGTGCGCTCATCCTTGTGGCAGGACACCGGAAGCGTTCATAGACAGGGGACTTCCCTTCAATAAAACCTGAACTTTTTTAAAAACCAAAAAGAGATTGCTGCGCCGGCACGATCTCAACGGGTGTATCCCGCTGCCTTCACAAGCGCACTCCAGTACCCCTCGCAGTTTGCCGTGCAGTACCCACCACCCATGACCTGATCAGGATCGAGGTGGGATAGCGCGAGGGCAATCGCTTCAGCATCCGGATCGAGGATGATTAGCTGATGGAGGTCATACTCATTCGCCAGGTCGAACACCAGATCGAGCCGGTTTTTCGGGACGGCAACCTGCCGCTGGTACTCCATCAGGTACGCGAGACTCTCGCGATCCGGTGCCGGTACGAAGAAAAAAACATTCTGGCGGGTGAGCCGGGCGCATTCCGCATCGGTTGCGGTGTCCCCGATAAGCACATGCCCGGCAATACCAGCATCCCGCTGCGCCCGTAAGAGCGTGCGATAGGCACCTGTGATCGCATCGTTCCACTCTTCTTCATCATGGTAGTAGGTATCCACAATCCCCAGTGCATGCGGCGCCGGCATAGCACACCACGCGCCTTTCTGCTGCGTAGTAATGCTTCCGGCATCCTCGATCATCGCACCGGGCTGCACCCCAATCTCGTCCAAGGCTTTTTTTCCCGAGACGCCGGTAATACCAAGGAGGCAGGACAGGATCCGATCGGCATAAAACCGCCCTCCGGCGCAGGGGATGGTGATCCCGGCGGGACGTTGCGGAGCGAGCGACTGATCGAGCCGGTACGTAAGAAGATCTGCCTGCATGCCGCGATGCGCTGCCACCCAGCCGGCAAGCGCGGGGATATCCGGCACACCCGGCTCGGCACCGAACGCCCGTGTGGGAAGGTTTTGTCGTTTGACCATTGTATATGAATTATTACGTATCAGCACGTAAAAAATACGTAATGACACCACCACCGCTGCTGGTCACCTGCGGGCTCCCGTACACAAACGGTCCCTGCCACCTTGGGCATTTGCGAACGTACGTCCCTGCCGACTGCTACGTCCGCTACATGCGGCGGACGGGTGAAGAGGTCGTGTTCGTCTGTGGTTCAGACAACCACGGCACACCGATCGTCGTCTCTGCCGAAGAGCAGGGCATCTCACCACGGGCTCTTTCCGAACGCTATCATGTGCATTTCGATGAAACCTTCAAACGGATGGGCGTGCAGTTCGACCGGTTCGGCATGACCGATGACCCGGCGAACCAGCACCGTACGACATCCATCGTGAACGAACTGATCAAAAACGGTCATATCTACAAACAGAGCGTGCACCAGGCGTACTGCACCCGGTGCAAACGGTTCCTCCCGGACCGGTACGTGGAGGGTATCTGTCCCCACTGTGGCACCC
>JAQTSH010000269.1 GCA_028711405.1 Methanoregula sp. | reverse complement strand
GGGCGTGGACACCACTTCAGCGGGAAGTGGAAAACACGATCCGGAACTGAGAAATCTGAGCCCGAAATGAGCCCGGAATAGACCATCTATCCATGATCCGGATGCCGCACGTGACCCTCTCCACACGTAACAAATGCTTGAACCGCAACTTCTATTGCAAGGGAAATATATGGGTTTTTTCCGTTTTTCTGGTATATTCCCCTGATAAAGCAAAAAGATGCCCTCAAAACGACGCTGTTTAATCATGTTTTATTTGGTTTAAATCGCCCGGATTTCAAAAATAACCATTTTAATCGATATTTCTCTCTGAAGTTGACACCCCCTTTTAAAAATCCGGAAAAGATTGTGTTGGTTGGGGGAATCAGAGCCAAAATTGAGCCCGGAATAGAGACCCTTATAGGTTGGGGTGACCAGGGGGGTCATGACCAATAGATCGTCGGGACTGATTCGTCGATCACGGATCAGGGATAACTCCAGGAGTATGTAGCCTCCCATTCGTGACCGTGGTCATAAATTATCCCTCGATCACGTGTCAGGGATAACTCCATGAAGACAGCCGGCATAAACCTGTGCAGGATTTGATCTCCATGCTCCTTACCACATTCACCCTTGTTCTCGAACCGGTAAACCCGTTACAGTTTTCCATCGCGGAACTCCGCTCGTACTTCACCGGTACACTGGGAGAATATGCAGCGCTCCACAAGCACACGTCCGCCGGATTTCTGCACCGCTACCCGGCGCTACAATGCAAGCAGATTAAAAACACGCTCATGGTGATCGGGATCTGTCAGGGTGCCACATTTCTCGAATCGCTCGTCAACGAACACAAGGAGATCGCGCCGGGCAAGAATGCCTGCACTATCCTTTCCCGTGACCCCGCCATCCGCGAGGCAGAGTTCGGGATTGGCGACACACCCCTCATGTATGAGATCCTCACCCCATGGCTCGCCTTGAACCAGCAGAACAACAGAAAGTTCTATGATCTCAAAGGTAAACCCCAGCGGGATGCGTTCATGCACAAAATCCTCGGTGAGAATCTTCGCGTGCTCGCCAAATCGCTAGACTACACGCCCCCCGAGCCGATCACTTGCGATGCCCGGCTCAAGTTCCGGATTGACCGGATTGAACGCGAAAATGTCATCGTCTTTTTGGGAAAGTTCCGGACCAACCTTCAGATCCCGGATTATTTCGGCATGGGTCAGGCAGTCTCGCAGGGATTCGGCACGATACGGTGTATGCACACGGTGCCGGATGACGGAGTGCAACCCCCACAAACCCCGGACTGAATACTGCGCGATCGGTTTTTACGGCAAATGTGCATTAAAGATTTAACCCTGAAGACTACCTACAGATCACACGCGGCTGCCCCCATGGACGATATTTATCTCATTGAGATTCGCCTCGCACGAACCCATTGGAAGATCAAAGAAACGATCAGTTCCCTCGCGGATTTTTTTGGCGTCACAGACCTGATGGAACGGCACCCGCACGTCACACTCTTTGGACCCTTCCGTCTCTTACCGGGCATCCCCCCGGAAGAGATCCTCCATCAGATCGTGCAGTGCGCTGCACCGCATGACACCCTCCCGTTCACGATCCATGACTGGGAGCGACGCGACGGTCTTCGCGGCGGAGTCGTTGCTTTCTCGGTCAGCCCGTCCGATGCTCTCCGGCAGGTTACCCGGGAGATTGCGGATGCGCTCGCGCAGATCTCGGTCAGTTACAATCACTGGGACAGCCAGCCGGACAAAAAATGGTTTCACATCACCGTTGCAAACTGGCTGGCGCGAAAAAAAGCCGATGAGATCAGTGCTGCGCTCGAACAATATCTCCGCTGGCATCCGGCTGATCCCGCATCCTCCCAAAACCTCATCACCCGGATAGCTGCCCTGCTGGGAATATACCCAAAACCGCTCCCGCCCTCAGCGCGTCACCTGTGGCTCGATGAGACAGGTCTCCGGATCACGGTCATGCACGGGCAGGAGATCTTCGCTGAATATGATCTCCTCACGAGAACGTGGATCACGGGTACCACCCTCCATGACCCCGCCGCATGGCAGCACACCGTCGCCCACTACCGGCGGCACGCGGGGTTTGAACTTCTCGCACGTATCCTGGATACTACCGGAGAGATCTACCTGATCTCCGACCTGCACCTCGGACATGCAAATATCATCCGTTACTGCTCGCGCCCGTTTGTCTTCTCTGATGTGGGGGAGATGGACCGGGTGCTCATCCAGAACTGGAACAGCACGATTTCACCGCATGATGCGGTCTATTATCTCGGAGATCTCCGGTACGGCAGGAATGCACGGACGGCTGAACACTATCGTGACCAGCTCAACGGGAACATTACGTTTGTGACGGGAAACCATGACAAAAAAGAATCCTTTGCAGTTCCCACGGTCGAGCTCGAATATGCAAACCTCCGGTTCCTGCTTGTCCACGATCCCGCTGACTTCCCTCCTGGCTTTGACGGGTGGGTGATCCACGGTCACCACCATAACAACGATCTCCGGCGCTACCCGTTTATCCATTTTACAAACCGCAGGATCAATGTGAGCGCTGAGGTGCTGGGGTACTGCCCGGTGGGCATGGGGGAACTTGCGCGGATCATCCATGAGCACGAGTGTTCCAGGGACCGGGAACCGATCCTCCTCCGGTACCCGTATATCCGGTGAACCGGAACGTTCACCGGGGAATGTGTATTTCTCCAGCCCACGTGCCAGATTGGAGGTTGTACCTGTGGAGATCTTCTCGTTTTTCACTGGCAGAAATTCCAGGATTTGTGAGCGTTGAAATCCATGACAATTTTAGGTATCGCATGAACCGGTAATAATCCCTGCCGATAAGTGTATAAATGTGTATACACAATTATCCGGCATGGTGACCAAGACCATCAACATCAGGGAATCCGCGTATAATGTGCTCAAGGCACACAAACGTTCCGGGGAAAGTTTTTCCGATGTGATCTCCCGTCTCACCGGTGCGGAGGAGAAGAGTGTGTGCGATTTTTTGCAGACCCTTGATCCTGCATTACGTATCGAGATTGCAGAATCCGTTACATCGGCAAAGAAAGATCTTGATCGTATCAAACCCCGGAAGGTATCACTTTGACGCTCATGGATACCTGCTTTCTGATTGACCTCATGAAGGGAGATCCTCACGCAGGACAGATAGCTGCCCAACACCGGCAGCTGAAAACAACGTCCATCAGCTATGCCGAATTTCTCTACGGGGCAAAGAAGAGCGGCAAAAAGATAGTGTACGATGCTTCGGAAAAATTCATGAGTTTTTTCCCGATAGTTCCGTTTGATGCCGAATCTGCGAGTATCTATGCGGATATTGCTCATATACTTTCCGGGAACGGACGGCATATCTCAACATTCGAT
>JAQTSH010000268.1 GCA_028711405.1 Methanoregula sp. | reverse complement strand
TGTGGACCGGTCCCTGTGTTGATTGAACTATCCCGGACGCGAATGACACCATCAGGCACCTACCCCCCGGATTCCCTCATCATGTTCGATGTAAAATCCCGGACAAGCATACATCTCTGGATAACCCGGCTTTTTGACCGACGGATGATTCTGACGCGATACCCAGCTTCTTCGTAACCGGTGCCGGATCAAACCGGATCAGATACCAATCCGGCGTGTCGCACATTCGCAGACGCCGGATCTCAACCTACAAATACGCCGTTTCCCCTACGTATATGAGGAGCTGGACGTGTCATGCCACGGGAACTTTCAGAGAAGGATATTGGAATATTAAAAAAACTCGCACCGGAATGCGGGGATCTTACCTGTTCAGGATCAGGACACACCTTTCATTCGATCCTGCCCCCCGTCTCCAACCATTTTGCGGAGGACGGAGAGGATTTCCTTCGCCGGATCAGCCGGCTCTCGGATGAAGAACTGACGTACATCGCGGGTATGATCGAAAAAGGCGAGGAGAGTATGGGGTGTCTTCCGGTAGAAGACGTGGACGCGCTCGTGACACTGATCCATGACCGGCTCTCTCCCGATGTAGCGAAACAGGTCATCTCCGCGTATGAATCCGGCTCTGAGTGCGAGCACTGATGTCCCGTACACCATACGGTGAACGATCAGCCTTTCGTATTATCATGAGCACCGCATCGCCCGTATTAATCCGTGATGCCAGCACAGGCACGGACGTATCGGGGATCCCGGAAAAATCTGCGATTCCGGTATATCGCAAGCCTGTTCATTCCCGGAAGGTTCCCCGGTCTTTTTCATGACTGACATCACCCCACTTATTGCCGGATTGCACGCTACGGCGGTCAGCAAACGCCGTGCGGCAATAAAAGGACTGGGACAATCCGGCAATCCGCTGGCAGCCGGACCGCTCATTGCGGCACTCTCGGATCCCCACCGGAACGTCCGCGCTGAAGCGGCGCAGGCACTCGGCAGGCTCGATGAAGCATCAGCCGTCCCGGCACTCATCCTCCTTCTTCTGGATCCGGAACCGGACGTCCGTGCCAGTGCCATCGCCGCACTCAGCCGCATAAACGACCGGCGGGCAGTCGAACCCCTCGTTCGCTGCCTGCACGACCCAGACGAGATGTGCCGGATCGGCGCAGCGGAAGTACTGGGAAAACTCGGCGATACCCGTGCGGTGGAACCGCTCCGGCAGGCGCAAACCGATCCCCTCTCCACCGTCCGGGAGGCAGCTGAACGATCCCTCCGGCGCCTGTCCCGGAAATGACCGGTGTGAAACACGGAGAATACCCTGGGAGGAATGCAGTGCCGTTCTTGATAAAGTGGAGCTTCAGGAGGCATTAAGGAAGGGATGGTAATCCCAAGTGAATCTCTTTTGATTATGGGCGAGAGAGGAATTAATAATAGATACATTCATAGACTAAAATCAGGAACTTGCATCATGCCGGGTGATGGGGAAAATAAAGCAGTCTGGAAAGACGATAGTCATCCCGCCAGACCACAGATCAGTATCAGTGAACCGATTCTTCGTTGGGCACTGACCCGTTCGGGTCACGGTGTAGAAGACCTCCAGCATACCTTACCGAAACTATCAAAATGGCTGAAAGGTGAGGTCCGTCCGACACTCCCTGAAGTCGAGACACTCTCAAAGGTGACATCAACACCACTCGGATTTTTCTTTCTACCAGAACCTCCGAATGAGCAATTATCTATTCCCCACTTCCGATCCTTGGGTAATCAACAACCCGATCAACAGCCCAGCCCCAATTTGATTGAGACCATCCAATTGATGGAGAGACGTCAGGATTGGATGCGCGAATATCTACGGGAACAAGGTTCCAAGCCGCTGAGCTTTGTCCGTTCGACACATCCCAAGGATAAGCCTGAGTCTGTTGCAAACGAGATACGACGTACCCTGGGGCTCACTGATACGTGGGCGGCTGAACTGCCCAACTGGACGAAGGCGTTGCAGATGTTAAGGACAAAAATCGAGGAAGCGGGCATCCTCGTGGTTGTGAACGGGGTCGTCGGAAACAACACACATCGTAAATTGGACGTAACCGAATTTCGAGGCTTTGTCCTTGTTGATGAATATGCACCTCTCGTATTCGTCAATAATGCCGATGGAAAGGCAGCACAGATGTTTACCTTGGCGCATGAACTGGCGCATATCTGGTTTGGAAAGAGTGCTGTCTTCGATTTGAAGGAACTCCGCCCGGCCAATGATACAATTGAAACGGCGAGTAATCGTGTTGCTGCGGAATTCCTGGTCCCGGCTAAACAGCTGCAAGAATACTGGCATTCGATAAAGCGTCAGCCAGAGCCTTTTTTAGTTATCGCCCAACATTTCAAGGTAAGTGAACTCGTTGCTGCCTATAGAACGCTCAATCTCGGGCTCATAAAGAACGACGAGTTTAATACGTTTTATTATAACTATGAACACGAAATCCGCGACAATAGTAAAAATGCAGATGGAGGCGGCGACTTTTATGCTAACCAGAATATGCGTGTCGGTCATCGTTTCGCGATGGCAGTTATACGTGCGACGAGAGAAGGAAGGCTTCTGTACCGAGATGCATATAACTTGACTGGCTTATATGGTATAACCTTTGAAAAATATGCGAAGTCACTCGGTATGGGCGGATCTAAATGAGCCCCCCAAAGGTTTTCCTTCTTGATGCAAATGTGTTCATTGAGTCAGCAAAACGGTATTATGCCTTTGATATTGCGCCGGGCTACTGGGTTGCATTAATCAAGTACGCTGGGGATGGACTTGTCAGGAGCATTGACAAAGTCAAGGATGAAATTAATCGGGGTAACGACGATCTCACGAAGTGGGTCAATAGAAATTTTCACGTGTGGTTCGAATCGACGAACCAACAAGATGTCCTTGATGCTTATTCAACCGTCATGACCTGGGCACAAAGTCAGAGTCAGTTTACCGCCGACGCCAAAGCTGAATTTGCCAGAAATGCGGACGGTTGGTTAATTGCTTATGCTTTGGCTAAAGGGTGTGTGGTGGTTACCGACGAGCAATTTAATTCCGAGATTAAAAGGAGAATTAAGATCCCGAATGCTTGCATAGGTGTCGGTGTTCCGTATATGGACACATTTGACATGTTGCGTGACTTGGGAGTAAGGCTTCAATTCCTCTCACAGTAATTGACCCCCGCACGAGGGCTTCTCTTAAATTTGAGGCAACGCACTCATCGGTTATTATCCCCAATCGTTCAGATCCAACCCTCACAACCCCCCAGTCGTCAGCACCCCCTCCACTTGCTGTGCCATGCCCGGATCCAGAGCCTTCGTGATCACCAATCCAGTCATAGCGACAACCAACATCCAGACAAACCGCATCACCTGCTCGTTCTTCC
>JAQTSH010000267.1 GCA_028711405.1 Methanoregula sp. | reverse complement strand
TCACAAGATCTGCACTCTCCCGTGCACGGGAGAATTCTGCGCCGGAACACCGCTTAATCCCATGATGGACATAGTGACGGAGGGACGGTGCAAACCGCTGGAGTTCCCGCACCCAGTTGCCGATGATCGACATCGGGCAGACAAGAAGCGTCGTCTTTTTGCTGCCATTCGTTGCCTGCAGGGTCAGGTGTGCGATTAATTGCACGGTCTTCCCGAGACCCATATCGTCCGCAAGACACGCCCCCATCCCTGTGCCGGTGAGCAT
Organism: Methanoregula sp.; assembly: GCA_028711405.1. Lineage (GTDB taxonomy): Archaea > Halobacteriota > Methanomicrobia > Methanomicrobiales > Methanospirillaceae > Methanoregula. The sequence continues at coordinate 3,131 of JAQTSH010000267.1, read as the reverse complement.
GGAGAGCCACGCAGTCCCGTTCTCCTGGTAGGGTCGTAACGTACCGGTGAAGGTCGGCGGAAGCGTCACCGGTTCGGGCGACTTTATTGACAGGAGGCGATCCATGAATTCCGAGAGGTACCCCTCAGGCGTGAGCTGGGCAATGGAGTAATCTTCGTTCTCGTTGCCCCCCAGTGAAAGGGCGAGCGCGTCCGAGAGGGTCATCTTTGAATCCGGGTACTCCTTTTTAAAGGCAGAGATGACCCGGCGGGCTTCATTGGGATCAAAGATGATCCATCTTCCCCGGACCTTCATGAGCGGAATCTTGCGATTCGCCAGCTGTTCAAATTCTTCCGGGGAGATCTCTTCATCCCCGATGGCAATCTTCCAGTTAAAGGAGAGGATGGAACCGAGCGAGAAGTGCCCGCTGCCACTCCCCTTTTTCACGGGTTCCCCATCGATGGTCATGTGGATGGACGGGCGCTGCCGACCCTGCTTCCACCAGGAGGGTAAAAGGACAGAACATCCCAGCTCACGGAGCAGCGGCGCAGTCTCGGACAGGAACGTATACACCGATTCGGGGGGCAGGGTAATGCCCTCCGGTCGTGCGGTCTTTAACGCTTCCCGGATGGGCGGATAGACCTTCGCCGCTGTTCCGAGGTCGTAGAGCATCCGTTCCTGCGGGTGTCCGGTCTCTGCACTGATAAGTTGTGCGACTGCCGGGGATCTCCCCTCCCAGACTTCCCCGGCTGGGACAAGGAGGGTGGGGTCGTCTTTTGACTGGAGGAAGAACCCGACGCTCCAGGTCAATTCATCCCGTGAGGGTTCCCGCACGGTAAAGCAGGTCGTGCAGTGGGAGCCTTTTTTTGAATGAATGGGACCGGTCAGCCATTTTTTGAGATCCTTTGTGATGGGAGATTTCTCCGGTAAGGTACAATCTTCACCGGTGAGAGAACGGTAAAAGAGTTCTTCTGCGGGGAGATCACCTGCCGGCTGCCGGGGGATGGAGCCGGGTCTGGAACTCGATGCGACCTGCCGGACAATCGCCTGCATTGCTGCATCGATGAATTTTTTTACGAGTCCGTCGAGGGTTGCACCTTTTTCCCCGGGAACGAGGTGCGCCCGTACCACCGGGGGCATGGCTTTGACGAGATCGCGTACACGGTCTTTATCCTCATCCCTGAGGTCAGGACGCCATACGCCTTTTGTCGTGCCAGCACCCGCAGGGGCAATTGCCGGCGCAAAGGAACCGCTGGCGATGAGTTCGCACGTGAAGAGTGCGACAACAGACCACGCGGCGAGTGAACTGCCGTACCGGGCATCTTTGTTGAACTCGTTTCCGGAGAGTAAGAGTGGCAGCGCAAACGCGATCGGGACTGAGATCACCGGCACTGTCCAGGGTGTAAGGAGGGAGGTTCTCGCGCAGGGGAGCATCAATTCGTGAGCTAACTCGGGGGAGGGTGCCGGACCCGTATCGGTGGTAGGAAGAGTAAGCGTGATCGAGCCAACAGTGATCGCAAGGTGACGGGGCAGCACGTTTGAAAGCGCGGTCTTGAGTTCCGCAGCCGGCAGGGCATAGGGATGGGGATTGGGTTTTGGTTGCAGGGGTTTTCGTCCACGTTTCTTTACGATGGGTGCGACTGGTCCTTCTCCCCAGAAGAAGAACGTGCCATCCGAATTGACTGACCCGTGAATGACGGGTAACGGTTTTTTGGGTACGGGCAGGATCTGGGGGACCGGGTTTGTCTCGTTCACGGGCGGCTTCATAGTCTCGGTATTCTCTTTTATGTATTCATGGGAGATAAACAGTGATATTCTGAGTTTTAAAAAAATTATTGCAACAGTGAGATCTTGTGAAAAATGTGAGGAGTTTAAAGAGGTAGTATGCTCCAATTTCCAGAGGATATACAAATTTGCAGGAGAAAAAAGGAGCATTATGAGACCGAACGTTATCAGTTCTGAGATGGTAGTAGCCTATTTTCATTGTCCTCGAAAAGCATTTCTTCTTCTTTTCAATGACGGCAAGAAAGAGCCTCATGAGTACGTGCGAATCCTCAAACATCGCGCGAGCATAAATTGTGTTGAGTATTTAAAGTTCCTCAAGCGGGATACTATCGGTGTGTGGGATTATAACCGGGATAATTTTGAGAGTGGCAACGATTTTCTAACCGGAGCCACTCTCAACATAGAGGGTTTGGAATCTTTCTGCGATGTTCTTACGAAATTGGAAAATCGACAATCTTTCAACCAAGATATCTATGAACCAACAACTGTTGTAGGAACGCACACAATTACGAAAGAGCAGAAAATCAATTTGGCATTTGTAGGTCTGGTTCTCGGCAAATTACAGAACAATCTTCCGCCGGTCGGAACCATCATTGATGCAGAACAGCAAAGTCATAAAGTGAAACTGGAAATTTTTTACAAAGAACTTAGACCAGTCATCCAAACTTTGAAAGACTGGATCACAACATCGTTATCAGAACCACCTCCTGTCATTTTGAACAAGCATTGCCCATACTGCCAATTTCGGAATGACTGCAAAGAGAAAGCAGAGACTGATAACGACTTAAGCCTACTCGATCGGATGACCCCCAAGATTATCCGCCGATATCATAAGAAAGGTATTTTCACGGTGAACCAACTCTCCTATTTGTATAAACCAAGAAGGAAGCGGAAGCGGACGAAAGAGACCGTATTACATTTCAACCTGGAACTTCAAGCTTTGGCAATAAGGACAGGGAAAATTTTCATCCAAGATCTTCCGGAATTGACGAGACAGAAAGTTGAACTTTTTTTTGATATTGAGGGCATACCTGATGAAAATTTCGATTACCTGATGGGTCTACTGGTATGTATCGACGGAAGCAATACATATCATTCCTTCTGGGCAAACACCATCCATGACGAAGAAATGATTTGGAGTGAACTTCTTAAAAAAGTAAATGAATTTCCTGACGCTCCTATCTATCATTACGGGAATTATGAATTAAAAACACTCAACAGACTCGAAAAAAAGTATCCGGTAACTTCTGAGTCGGTCAAAAAGCGTTTGGTCAACATCAGTTCGTTTATCTACGGCAGGGTGTATTTTCCAATTTGGTCAAACAAATTGAAAGAGTTGGGGAAATTTGTCGGTGCATCTTGGACAT
>JAQTSH010000266.1 GCA_028711405.1 Methanoregula sp. | reverse complement strand
TAAATGCTCTTCAGCGACGAGATCATTAAGTCTCGCGATAAGACCCGGTAACGGCAGATCATCAGGTACTGTGAGGACAATCTCTGTAATTGATATATTATTCTTTTTTAATTATTATGAATGTTAGACACGGTATTTTTGCGATTTTTTAATAGAAGGCTGATGTGGTGTTGAGATAGAAATTCAGGCTTGAGAGGTTCTCCGTCGTGGGGGTTGGGGATCTCCCAGACATCATATGCTGTCCGGAGGGATCCAGGTTGCAGAAAAGGGGGAATTCCGTCACACTGATCTGGGGAGTCGCCAGTTTGGGGTGATTTGAGGCAAACGAGGATAGATTTGCGGTTTAAAATGTATGCTAATGGATGCTATTGGGTGGCACATCAGCGTTAAAATGACTTAAGGGTGTTGGGATCGGAAAAACTGAGGATTTTTCCGGATCCCGAGATCCGGATATGATCTTTGGACCCCTCGGGGAAGATGAAGTCGAGGGTTTCCCTGGTGGCAGGTGTCTCCGTCGTGAGGGATCACCTCCATGAATGTCTTTGGCTTGCCGTAGCGGCTCCAGGTTGCAAAAACGGAGGAATTCCCTCACACGGTTTTGGGGAATCTCCATTTTGGGGGGATTTGAGGTGAACCGGGATTGATAATTGGTTTAAAATGTACGCTAATGGATGCTATTGGGAGGCATCCGGCTGGGTCGATCAGTCAATATCACTGATTCGAGGAAAAAACATGGGTTCGACCCGGTCTGGTATCCGGATTCTATCCGGAAAAATACCGGAAACGTACCTTATCAACAAGAGATATCCACCTGCAAAAAACGTACTCAGCTATTAATCCTGCCTACGTAATTTTATGGTTCTTCTCCAATTTTAGGAGGAATTTTTATAGAGTTTTTCCCAGATCAAAAATCCAGGAAATATGTCATTAGCCCTATGAACTTCAGCCGCTTTTCGGCGGAGGTATCCTCTTTACTGCCTCACCGAACCGAGGTGAGAAGGAGCACGTCCCGAAGGGGGGTCGCAGTGCCCCCCCGTAGCGACGAAAGTGCAGGGGAGAATTTGATAGATTTGGGAAGGCAGAACGTTTATCTGCAATCACTACATTCTTTAGCTGAAAAACGGTTAGAATTTTCAAACTCAAAAACCCCAATTCTACAGAATTTATCAAAATGTAGGTTGAATCAGCCTTTTTACTAATTTGATGTCATCCTAAACCGGGAGAAGAACCGATCGGGAAGACTATCTGCAGGAATACTTCTTATGAGCCCTTTCGATCGTGAGGATTTTCTCTATTTTTACGATATTTTCATCTAGTTCAATGATATAAAAAACAGTAAAAGATCTGCCAATATGAAGACGGTATACTGCGGGGGGGTGGGGGTATTCCAGTTTTTCCTTGTTTCCGCCCGGAAACGGATCTTCTTTTAAGTCCAGGATTTTTTCAACAATAATGCGCCGTGATTTTTGAGGCAGTTTTTTCAGAAATTTTTCCGCTTTTGTGTCGATGACGAGATTGAACACGCTTACTTCGCTCCCCGGTGTATCAATCGCCTTTCATAATTTCATCCGGGTCAAACGCGGTAAACTCGCCAGTCCTGTCAATCTCAGTGATCATCTTCCAGTCCCGGTAGTCCCGTTCACGCTGGATCATCCCGGCGAGCAGTTCATCATAACTCTGCCCGGCTTCTTTTAAATTATACAGGTTTACCCAGGTGAATTCTTTTACCGGAATGCGCTTGATCTGGTTGCTACCGGTCTGAGTGGAGCTGGATGTCATAGGGATACATTTGATCGACCAGGTAATAATAATTGTGCACATGTGCCACAATGTACTAAAATGCCACAAAAGGCAGCCTAGATCCGGTTCATCTTTCCGACCAGGGATACATGGAGTGTGCAGGGAGAGAAGTCCCCAAAAATGTTTTGTATCCTATGTGCATTTTTTGGAAGGAGTTTCGCAACACCATTACATGACTTTCGTCTAAATATAAAATATGACCCGGTTAAATCAGATAAAGTGTATATGGTTTAAAAAAACAGGTTCTTCTCCGGGATTGGGGGAGTTTTTTCGGGTTTTTCCCCATTAAATCCTCATAAATAATCATTGGTTCTATGAACTTCAGCTGCTTTTCGGCGGATATCTCGTCTTTTGTGCCTCACCATACTGAGGTATGGAGGAGCACGTCCCTTCGGGGAGTAGAGTGGGGTGGAGCAGTGCCCTCCGAAGCGACGAACGTGCGGGGGATACGGGGAGGATCCTCTCCAAGTTCTGGAGGGATGTATCGAGATCTTTTTTTAAAGTTTCCACAGATCCGATCGAGCCAGCGGGAGATACCAAGACCCGACTCAACCAGCAAAAGAGATCAAAACCCCGCTCACCAAACCCGACCGGACCAACCGTACTAACCGAACGCACGCACGTCCCTCACACCCACTACGTCCGTGCAGCGCCATGAGAGCCGAAAATCTGCGTTCATCCCACACGACCCAGGAGAGATCATGATCGCAATTGTCCTTGCCATCGGTCGATCGATGGATAGTACATTGCACATGATGGAAACTACACCCCATGAAGGCGATTGTTCTTGACACTCGTCCTGAGATCATCAAGATGTCCTCCATTATCCGGGCATGCGAAGCGAAGCAGATCGAGTATTCCTTCTGCATACCGGGCAGCACTATTCGTACGAGATGGACCAAGCCTTCTTTCACGATCCCGGATTGCCCGAACCGAAGTACAATCCCAATGTCGGCTCCGGGACCCATGCGGAGCAGACCAGCCGGATCCTGACCGGTATCGAACATATCCTTTTGGAGGAACAACCGGATCCTGACCGGTATCGAACAGGTTCTCATGGAGGAACAACCGGACATTGTGCTTGTCCAGGGCGATACGAATACGGTGCTTGCCGGTACGCGTGCTGCCGCGAAACTTCACATCCGGGTCGGTCAGGTGGAGGTGGGCTTCGTAAGTTTCGATCGGATGATGCCCGAAGAGATCAACCGGGTGGTGGCGGATCATATCTCTGACATGCTCTTCGCCCCGACTGAGACTGCGCGGCAGAACCTCCTGAACGAAGGTATTGAGGATAATAAGATCAGCGTGACCGGCAACACGGTGGTCGATGCCGTCTTCCAGAACCTGGATATCTCGAAAGAAGAAAGCGAATATCCTCGACATTCTTGGCATAGCACCGGGGGCTACTTCCTCATCACTGCACACCGGCAGGAGAATGTTGATTCTCCCGAGCACCTCAGAAACCTCATCCGGGGGCATCTTGCGATCCACCAGGATTACTCACTGCCCGTCATCTTGCCGATGCACCCCCGGACCCGGAAGATGGTGGAGCAGTTCAACATCCCGTTATGCGGAATATCAGTCATTGAACCCACCGG
>JAQTSH010000265.1 GCA_028711405.1 Methanoregula sp. | reverse complement strand
TTATATGCCTGTGCTTGTCCGGACTTCCCTCAATCGTTCGTCATCGCCAGCGCGGCTTTTCAAACCAATCCATTTAAAAAATGTTATTGAAATGTCTGATTATTGCTAGAGAGAGTTATTTGCTCATTCTCCTAAAAACAATTGAACCTGGTATGGCATTGTGTACCTGCCAGGATGCGCTGCATTACAACGTGATGTGTTATGGCGTGTTGTCCTCTTGGTGCATGTTTTCAAGGGACAATACTCATATTGATCGCCTCCGTTATAATTTTTTCCTTTTAACCGAAACAAAAAATCAAATGGAATAGTTTATCATAAATCACACAGATCTAGTACAGAAAGGAGTGATCAACAATGCAAAAACTCTGGAATGACAAGTATTCCGTATACATCTGTATCGCATGCCTTCTGCTGTGTGCAGGTCTTGTTGCAGGCTGTACCACATCAACATCGCAACCCGCTACAACGCCGGTGGCAACGGCGAGTGCTACTCAGCCCGCAACCCCCGCTTTATCCGGAACCCTTGCAGGGACACCGGCACCGGTAAATGTAGTGCCCGCGACAACAACCGCAGCCCCGGTAACCGCAAAACCTGTACCGACCTATACGCCATCGGAAAAAACGCTGATTGTATTTACTGCTGCTTCCCTCACGGGCGTGACGAAGGATCTGGGAAAAGAATTTTCCGCGATGTATCCAGGACGTACCGTAGTCTTCAACCTTGACGGCACACAGGCGCTCAAGACGCAGGTGGAGAACGGCGCATATGCTGACGTATTCATCTCTGCAAGCAATTCTTACACAAACACGTTGAAAGGAGAGGGATTTTTCATCAACAGTACCGTAAAACCGTTAACCACCAATTATGTGACCGTGATCCTGCCGGCATCAAACCCTGGTAACATAAAGTCCCTTTCAGACCTCGCGACGCCCGGCAAGAAAATCGCTATGGCGGCAAGCAATGTCCCGATTGGAACAGCTTCCTATGCCGCGCTTGCCAATCTTGCAAAATCGACCTACGGCCAGGACTGGAACAAGTCCGTGTTCAGTAATGTGGTCTCCTACGAAACCTCTGAACCCGCTGTCGCGACCAAGGTCTCCCTTGGTGAAGTGGATGCCGGGCTCGTCTATGAATCCACGTATGCTGCAGCACCCGCCGGCACCCTGACTGCCATAACGATTCCTAAGGCAGACAACTACCTCCAGACGTACACGATCGGTGTCATGAAACAGACCGGGAGCACCAGCACAGCGCAGGAGTTCGAGGATTTCATGCTCTCAACCATCGGTCAGCAGACCCTCAAAGACTACGGGTTCAGACCGGTATCCTGACCCTTTTTTAGCAATGAACATTACCTGTACATGAACTAGATAACCATTCCCTACCATGACCTTTTCGTTCCCTGAACCGGATAACTACCGGCGCACACTCACCACCATCGGTGCGATCGTCCTCATCGCATCAGTCACCCTCTACCTTGCGCTTCCGGTTGTCGCCCTGTTTTTCCGGACAACTCCCGAACTGTTCATCTCCTCTCTCTGTGATCCCGCAGTCACGAGTGCTTTGTGGCTGAGCCTCTCCACATCGGTTATCTCGCTCGGCATCGTGATCCTCGTAGGCACGCCGTTTGCGTATGTCCACAGCCGGAACACCTACCCGGGGAAGATCATCGTGGACACCCTCATCGATCTCCCGCTCGTCCTTCCCCCGGCAGTCGCCGGCATGGCTCTTTTAGTCCTGTACGGGAGGGTTGGTCTTGTCGGGCGATACCTGGACATGTTCGGGATCACGCTGGCGTTTACGACACTTGCCGTCATCATGGCACAGATCTTTGTTGCTTCGCCCTTCTACCTGCGGCAGGCAAAATCCCTCTTCGAACAGCTTGATCCCTCCTACGAGAAGACGGCACGGACACTCGGGGCATCGCCGCTGAGGATCTTTATGACCATCACGCTCCCGCTCACGGCGGGAGGTCTTGTATCGGGTGCGGTCATGACGTTCGGGCGGGCGCTCGGTGAGTTCGGGGCAACCATCATGTTCGCCGGTAACCTTCCGGGAGTGACCCAGACCATGCCGCTTTCGGTCTATGTCGGCATGCAGGGCAACTTCAACATCGGGCTCACGATATCGATCCTGCTCGTGATCATCTCGTTTACCATCATGATCGCGGTCAGGTTCCTTGCCGGCAGGGAGGGGCGGCATGCTTGAAGCACATCTCTATAAACAGCTCCGGGACTTCCCGCTCGACCTGAAGATCCAGGCAAACCCGGGGGAGATCCTGGTACTGATGGGAGAGAACGGGGCAGGAAAGTCGACAGTACTCAACATGCTCTCCGGATTATTGAACCCTGATACCGGTTCGATCCGGCTGAATGGCAAACCTCTTTTTGAGTCCGCGTCAGGAGTCGTTGTCCCTGTTGAATCCCGCAATATCGGGTATGTCCTCCAGAACTCTACTGCATTTCCCCACCTTTCTGTATCGGAGAATGTTGCCTATGGCATGAAGGCGCGCCACATACATAAAGACCGGATCGCACAACAGGTCGATCACTGGATGGAACTCATGGACATCAAGAACCTTGCTGATGTGAAAGCAGGAAAACTGTCCGGAGGACAGAAACAGCGGGTTGCCATTGCACGGGCTCTCGCTATCGGACCCGAGCTTATGATGCTGGACGAACCATTCACTGCGCTCGATACGGAAAGCAGGCAATCCGTACAGGATGCTGTCTGTACGTGCGTTTCCGATCTTCAGATCCCCTGTCTTGTCGTGACGCACCGGGTTTTAGATGCCCGCGATATCGGTGACCGGGTAATCCTGCTCAACCGGGGTGTCAGCTGCTGGGAGGGTCTGCCTTCGGATATGCCAGATGCAGGGATACAGTCACCCTCGTGAGAGGATATCCATGATTTCACGGGAACTGCCGATGAGCTGATGAAGGCACAAACATACCGCATGAAAACGGCAGCAGCAGTTTTCATAAGAAGACGGTAAGAGGCAGGCAAAGAACAGCCGTACGTATATCATTCAACGGTTGGGTATACCAGGATAATCGCGACGGCAACGATTATCGTGTATGCTGAAAAATCGGGGGACTGGTCCCGGCATGCCGGGAGGTTTTATCCGGACTGCGTCTGGACAACGGGGGGATGCAACAGGAGATCGAAGACAGTATGGCTCCGGCTGCAATGATCAACAGCATGTTGGTACAGGAACAATTTCCCGTAAAGAAATTACAAACACACGAATGGGAGGAACCATGTCAGCAAGCTTTGAATCCGTAAACGATGTCCTGTCTGCAACTCTTTCACGGTTGCATGAACTGCACCATGAGAACCGGTTACCCAAGGGACGACTTCACCGGATCAGTATAAAAACCCGGTGGAATGCAATAACGAGCGACAA
>JAQTSH010000264.1 GCA_028711405.1 Methanoregula sp. | reverse complement strand
CCTTGTTGATGTCCCGTTCCAGAAAGGCGTCAAGGTGAACCGATTTGGCAAGTGACGGGATATCGTCACTCTCGTTTCTGGAGATGGCTGTGAGGAGTTTGCCCAGTTTCAAGCCGGAGATCGTCGGAGGGCGCTGGAAGAGCATGCCGATGCCCCGCTTCGACCGTTCGTCGGCGTGCATCGCGGTCACGTCTTCGCCTTTGAACAGGATCCTCCCCCGGGTGATATGGTAGTTGGAGAATCCCATCAGCGTCATGAGGAGCGTGGTCTTCCCGGATCCGTTCGGACCGAGCAGCACATGGGTCTCCCCTTCACCGATGTGAAGGTTGATGTCGTGCAGCACCTCTTTGTCGCCGACATTCACATGAAGGTCTTCGATATGCAGCATAGAATGAATCACTGAATGTATGGCGATGGCTGCATTAATGGCTTTTCACTGTGCACAGGATTGACGAAGAATGTGGTGTGACATGATACGTACGGTATTGTGATGGGATTGAACGGCACAGCAGAACACGGCGCCCAATTCGAGATGACCGGTGCGGCACCCTCACACCGGCATATGTGTTCTCACGTACTCGTACACCCCTTTTCGGTCATACCAGTGCCCGAGAATATAGTTATGGACTTGTGCATACTCATCGTATCGTGAGGTCAGGTCACGGTACGTGGCAAGCCGGGCATTGTACCCGGCGACCACACCATTATGCTCTGACACTCGTGCATTATACCCGGCGACATTCCCTGCACTCCGTAACACCTCCATCTGCGATTCGAGATCCGCGATCTGCGCCTGACGGGCATCCAGGTCCGCTTGAAGGGGTCTGATCTGGTTCATCAACTCCTCTGCCTTCGCATCCGAACGCTCGTACATGTCATGAATATACACTGTCTCCTTCCCGCTCTGGTAGACTTTCGTCCCTGCCCCAACCGGGATAACGAATGGATCCGACCGGAGCGTTACCCCGCCCTGCAACGTATCCGGCGGCACACCCACGAATGAGAGGTTCGTCGTCTCGATAAAGGCATACCCGGTCTGCTTGTAATCCGCCCCATCAGCACCGATCCCAATCGCCATATGCGCTTCCTGCCCAAACGAGAGGAGTGCCACCTTATACCCGGCGCGTGAGAGGAGCCCGGCGAGAAGCAGGCTCTTGTCATCACAGTCTCCTGCCCCCTCCACCACCGTCTCGACCGGGTATTTTGCCGGATTCTCCGGTGACGTCACATACCGGAGCGACTGGACATAGACCATCATCAGTTCAAGCGTTTCGTCATCAGTGAATCCCTCATCCCGCTGCATACGGAGAAACTCTTCAGTCAGCCCTGAAAAGAACCCGTCCTGTGCGGAATCATTGATCATCGCCCGGTAGGTATCCGCGATCCAGATCCGTTCCGACACATTGCCATAAACCGTTACCGACTTGTCCGTGTGCTTCGCCCCGTCATAGACCGCTGCCTCGACCGGCACCACGATCGTCACGGTCGCCTGTTCAAACGGGAACGTATGCGTCGCCACCAATGGAGACTCCAGACCTGCACCTGCCTGGATGTGCGGGACACTCACCCGCTCGCGGGGCACCACCATAACCGCAAAGACGGTGACAATCAACAGTGCCACAAGAACGATGATGAGAAAATGAAGCACCTTCTGCATGGAACCCTACTCCCTGACCCCGCCCCGTTACTCTGATTATATCAGATCTCCCAGGTCAGCAACCGACCCGATTATCCGCGACGGATGGACGCCAGATTTATCCACCACCTCTTTTCGGTATTTGCCAGTACGGACAAGGATACCCTTTATACCGAACTCCTGGGCGCCGGAAATATCGGTCAGGATATCATCGCCGACCATCGCGACCTCGGCAGCCGCGAGGTGCATATCCTCTAAAGCAAGGCGGAAGAACGCAGGCGAAGGTTTTCCCATGACGTTTGCCACGGTGCCAGTGGCGAATTCCAGCGCAGCAACAAAAGGTCCCGCCGACAGAGCCAACCCATCTCCCGCCATCCAGTACCGGTCCCGTTCGAGCGCAAGTAACTCCGCACCTGCGATGATCTGACGAAACGCCCGGTTCAGGTGCTCGTACGTGAATTGGTCGCCGGCATCTCCGATGATCACGTAGTCCCGGGGAGCCGTATCGGCATCAGTGCACGGCGGCGGAAAATCCTTGAACACATCGCCCGTCGTAAGCAGCTCGAACCGGTGCCTGCCGGTATGGTTCATATACGCCACTGCCGCAAGCGGAGGGGTGAAAATATCCCGCTCCGGAATATCAAACCCCATCGATGACAGCCGTGCGGCAATCGTCCCCCGGCTCTTCCGGGTCGTGTTCGAGACGAAACGGCAGGCGAACCCCTGCTCGTGCAGGGTATCGATCGTCCGCGATGCTCCCTCAACCGCACGGTCGCCAACGTAGAGCACACCGTCAATGTCGATGAGAAAACCCTTCACGTTCAACCGTTTGCCCGCACCCGTCACGATACCGCCACGCCCGGATAGAGTCAATCCCTGTTGCAACTCCAGTCAGTACAGGGAGATTGTCATTTGGGAAAGATTAAACATCCCCCTGCGTGGGAAATCCGGATAATCCCGGAGATCCCCGACATCCTCGTGTGAACCCGTGTAACCCCCATGCAACACTGGCAAAAACAACCCGGTTCACTTTCACACCGCCGGGTAGGGGGTTTAAACCCCACAGTACCAGAACGTCTATGCAGGTATGGATGCGAGTCATGCGGGAACCCGGATCGGTACGCTCTGGCAGCAGCGGATGGACTCGCTGCGGGAATACGAGGTGATCCGGGACGGAAACGTATTCGGCACAAGTTTTTCGAACAATTACATCAGCACCTCCGAGTTCGACCGGGCGCACCAGGCTCTCGCCCGGCTCACCGGACAGTATGACGGGGTCGCATTTGACACCCTCTTTTCAGGCACAGAGGTCACGACCCCGGATGGCACCTGTCTCTGTCTCACCAGCCGGCACCCCCTAACCCTTCCGGCTGTCGACCGCGAACGATACACCCGCGACATCCTCGCCGACCTGACGCTCGTCCATGGGATCGGCACCGCAACGCAACAGAAATTAAAACAGAGGGGCTATTACACCCTCGAAGACCTCCTAGGTCACCCGAAGTTCCGTCGTGGGGCAACCGCCGTCATCGACTGCCTGGCTCACGGGGATATCGCCAATCTCACCGGCATGATAGGCTCCCGACACTCGCGCTCGCACCCGTTCATCCTCGGCACAGCAGGATTCTTCGACCCGGAAGCTTTCATCTTTCTGGATATCGAGACGCTGGGACTCTTCTCCCGCCCGATCATCCTTTTTGGCGTGGGAACGGTTGAACACGACGAGCTTATCGTCCGCCAGTACCTGCTGCGGGAGATCGGGGAAGAACCGGCAG
>JAQTSH010000263.1 GCA_028711405.1 Methanoregula sp. | reverse complement strand
CGGTCCCTCAAACAAATCCGTGCCCTTCGTGATATCCTCCGGCGACCCGTATACAATCGCGACATCCCCGGCTTCGAGCCGGGACTCCCCGGAGAGCGCGGTTAGCATCTCCTCGCCGCGCCGGATTGCGAGCACGAGAAGATGATACTGTTTTCTGAGGTTCACTCCCAACAAGGTTTTACCGGCAAGAAACGAACCCGGTTCGACGGTGAACGTCGCAATCGTCATGTTCGGGATGTGCCGGACGAGATCCGGCAGGGTTCCCTTTGCCATATCCCGGCTGCGTAACATCTGGTACCCGTCAGCCCGGACGTCCGTGATGAACCTCTCGATCCGGTCGCGAGGCACAAAAAATTTGCTTAACACGACCGTGAAAATCTCCACCGACGTCTCAAACTCCTCCGCCACCACTTCGTCCGCACCCAGTGCCTGCAACGCCTCGACCTCGCTCACATAGCGGGTCCTGACAATGATCGAGAGTTGGGGATTCACACGCCGGCACAGATCCGTGATCTTCCGGGTGGCGACCGGATCATTGATCGCAACCACCGCGATGCGGGCATGGGTAATACCGGCATGGGAGAGGACGCTCTCGCTTGTTGCATCGCCAAAGATCATCGGTTCATCCTGCCTACGGGCTTCGGTGACCAGGTCCGGATTGAGCTCGATGATGCTGTAGGAGATCCCTGCCCGTCGGGCAGTCAGGGCAAGGTTATGCCCGGTAATGCCGAAACCGATGATCACCAGATGATCTCTTTTCTTTACGCGGGACTGATCGTCCTCGATCCCACAGGTGCCCTGCGTGAACCGGGAAAGGGTGTGCAGTTTACAGAGCCTCCCGGTGAACGGTTGCCCGATCCCGATGACAAACGGCGTCACCGCCATCGTGATGAGGGCGACGATCAGAAACATCTGGTAGATGGTAAATGGCAGGATGCCGGTGGAGTACCCGCTCTGGGCAATGATGAGGGAGAACTCTCCCACCTGGGCGAGGGCAAGTCCGGTCATCGCAGCAGTTCGAAGGGGATAGCCTAGCATCAGGGGCACGAGCGTTGCGAGCAGGGCTTTTGCCACGATGGCAATGAGAATCAAAAAGAGGACGATCCAGAGATTGTCGATCAGAAACCGGATATCCACGAGCATGCCGACCGAGATGAAGAAGAAACTGGTGAAGATATCCCGGAAGGGAAGGACGATGCTCGCAGCCTGGTGGCTGTATTCCGACCCCGAGATGATCAACCCGGCGAGGAGCGCACCAATGGCGATTGAAATCCCGGTGAACGAGACCATCCACGCCACGCCAAAGCAGGTGAGGATGACGACGAGCAGGAACAGTTCTTGGTTTCTCGTCCTCGCGATCTCGTGCATCGCCCAGGGGATGATCCATTTGGCGCACGCGATAAGGATGAGGACGACGAAGAAATCCCGGATGACGAGCGAGATAAGTGCGTCACCGGAGAGAAATGGCGTCGGCTCGAGGAGGGGAATACTCGCGAGGAACGGGATGACCATCATCATCGGAATGGCTGCGATGTCCTGGAAGATCAAAATCCCCAGAGCAATACTGCCATGCGGGGAATCCATCTCGCCGTTCTGGTGCAGGATCTTGAGGACGATCGCGGTACTCGAGAGCGAGAAGAGAAATCCCATCAGGATCGATTCGTTCAACGGGAGCCCCATCAGGGATGCGAGCCCGAAGAAGAAGACAAACGAGAATGCGACTTGGAGCGCCCCGCCTGCGATCGCGATGAGCCGGATCTTCCAGAGATCCTTGAACGAGAACTCGAGCCCGATGGTGAAGAGCAGAAGGATGATCCCGATCTCCGCAAGATTGGCAACCTGTTCCTGCCCGTGGATGATACTAAAACCGTAGGGACCGACAATCACACCGGTCAGGATGAACGCGACCAGCGGGGGTACCTTCAGCCGGTTGAAGATCATGCCGACCACGAGGGCAATGGCGAACACGATCAGGATGTCGGTGAGCAATTCAAAGACGATGGAAATCCCCCCGGAGCGATCAGTGCATCCCGGAACTGATGTGTATTTCTGGTTCTTACAAGAAAAACCTTGGGAACGAGGGTATCGATATCAGGAAAATTCAAACGGGGATTTTTGGCAGTTCATAAAAAAAGCGGTGAGGGATGATTGCGAAATTAAAAAATCCCCGGCACTCAGTGCCGGTGATACTCCCCGGCGCACGGGATACAGACAAATTTCCCGTCGCTCACCCGTGCACGGTGCTCGGCGACCATCTCTCCGCAGCGGGCGCATTGCACGGACAAAAATATTCTCGCCCGTTCCGGGACATCCGGTTTCACGTCCTGTACGATGAACAGTTCTTCAATTGGCATCGCGAGAATCTTCTGGATGATCGCTGCCTGCCGTGCGTGAAACTCTGTCTGCTCTTCGGATGTGGCAGTGCCCGCCATCATCCTGCTTCGGATCGCAGAAACCGCCGGATCGAGTCGCTCGATCACCGGCTCCGGGCGCTGGACGAGCCGGATCGCCCGGTTGGATTGCCGGCAGATGAACGTGTAGGCGTGCTTGCCGAAATCCCGGAAGATCAGGTTGCCCTTCCCCGCAGAACAGCCGGCGACTGACTGGATCGCATCCACTCCGCAGGCATCGTTCTCCACGATCGCAACGAGATCTTCATCTTCAGCACGATCTGCCGAGAGGGCACAAAGGGCATATTCAGCAGCGCGATAGCCGAGCGCGAGCCCGGGACAGGAATGCCCGTGGAATGCGACCGCATCGGAAAATGGTTTTATCTGTGTCATGGAACTCATGGGAAACCTTCAGTCTTGGTGGGGAAAAATCAAATTTTTGCCAAGGTGATGACGGTTGAACCGTCATACGTGTAGTTGCGTCAATTATGTTGGGATGAGATATGAGAGTATGTGTATCTCCTTCGCGTCACATATGGATCAGCCTCCTGCCGGGTTCTTTTCCGGCAATTCCGGTTCCCCGCCATCCAACGGTACGACCACATGCCTCCCGCCTCACCGCTCGATCGTCACCGGAATGCCGTACACCGCGTCGATCATCTCTGCCGTGATCACCTCTTTGCCCCCGGCGCCGAGTGACATGATCGCAACCACCGCCCCGAATTCGGCAGCCTGCGAGACGCCCGGCGTGTACTGCGAACTCAACGGGTTTTTCAATACTGACTGCATGACCACCCCGGCAGTCGCAAGACCAGCCCCGCAGACGATAGCGGCAAGCACGCGGGGCAGTCGGATGTACCAGATGATGAGATCTGCGTTGCCTGTGGAATAGTACACGAGCACCTGCCAGACATCAGCCACCGGGAGCATGACACAGAAAAATCATCCCAGCACTATTTCACTACAAACAACTATTGGATAAAACCGGGAAAAATCTCCGCACGCTCACAGAAAAAATACCCAAG
>JAQTSH010000262.1 GCA_028711405.1 Methanoregula sp. | reverse complement strand
TACCGCTCAAAAACTTATTATTATCACCCGGAAAAATAACAAACACAGGAGCAGATGAAAATCCAATGTCCGAATATCTCATTTTAATCAATATCCAAAAACTCGACGAAGGGGGCTATCTTGCAACAAGCGAAAGCATTCAGGGTCTTATCGCTCAGGGGCGGACCATTGCCGAAACGATGGAGATCGCTCAGGACGTTGCCCGAAAACTGGTCGAATCCTCTATTGAGCATGGCGATCCCCTGCCCGTGAACCTGTTACCCTCAAATAAAATGATTAAAAATGTCAAGATCCCGGTCAGCGTGACGGTATAATGTGATGACCAAAGTCCCGTCGCTGTCCTCTCGTGAGGTGATACGAAAATTAAAGAACGTGGGTTTTGTGTTTGATCGGCAGGCAAAGGGAAGTCACGAGATATGGTATAACCCTATCACGAAACGAAGAACGGTAATTCCCAACCATCCGGGTGTCGATATCCCAAAAGGTACCCTGTTTGCTATTGTCAAAGAAGCTGGACTCTCTTTTGAAGAATTTCAAAAATTGTGAATCCATTGGTCGTGTATAATGTTTCTTCAATTTCCCAGTATATCGATCTGATAAATGTCGCTAATATTTCATTCTGGGGACGTGATGATGGTAGTTTGACCGGTTCCCAATATTTCTACACCTCTATCGACGGGAATCTGGTACAAAATGATACGTGCACCCATAACTGGACTCAATATTCTATCCCAACAACCAAGTATACCGGTGTTCACTTGGTTCGGGTAACCTTTGATTATAATTCGGTGGCAATGAGTGCCTACGTTGACGACTTCCTCGCCGGATCCCCCGCAGTCACCTCCGTCGCCTCCTTCACCGGCACACCAACCACCGGTACCGCCCCGCTCGCCGTCACCTTCACGGACACCTCATCCAACACCCCCACCGCATGGGCGTGGGACTTCGGTGACGGCAGCACGGCAACCACACAGAACGCGACCCACACGTACACCGCATTCGGCACCTACACGGTGAACCTGACGGTCACGAACGCAGCGGGCACAAACAGCCTCATCAGGGACAGGTACATCTCCGTATTGGAGGGTCCCGCCGACCGTGCCCGGATAATTCTCCCCGCCGCGGGTCTCTACCAGAACAACGCAACACAACTACCGGCAGTTCGATGTTGTCAATGGAACGCTCCAGGTCAGACCGATCAGGGGTGATTTCAATGAGAATGGATTTGTCGATATTGGGGATGTTGCCCGTGTTGCCTACATGGTCGTTGAGAAGACCCCCAGTATCCTCCCTGACGTGGACTTCAACAACAATGGCAGGGTCGATGTCGGTGACGCCTCGAAGATTGCCTGGTACATCGTCGGGGAGATAACCGAATTGTAGCGCGGATAAACCACTCCCTCTTTTTGATCTGTTAGCATATGCCGCATTTAAAGCCGTATCCGGCAGGTACGACGAAAATGTGAAATAATTATTGGATGACCACAAGGGTGCGAAGAGAGGTGTCGTGTGCTTTAACCCATACAGGAGCAAGCCCAATCCGAATCGTTGGGCAGGATCATAAAAACCCGACCGAAAATACCTGGCAATCCACCAGCAGATGAAACAAAAAAGATGCTACACGATCTCTTTAAGCATAGTTTCGATCTGAATCTTCAGCCGGGGAATCTCACTGAATACGACATCTGCGACAACATCCCAGTCAACCCCGAAATAGCGGTGTGCGAGGACATCCCGGATGCCGGCAATGTCATCCCAATTTATTTCGGGATGCTGCTGTTTTAGTCCAGCGGATATATTCTTTGATGCCTCACCGAGTATTTCAATACTCCTCACAACTGCACGCTTAAGGGATGGATCATCAATAATCTGTCCGATAGATTTTCTGCTCCCGACATCCATCAGGTAACGGATCTCATCTGCCATATGCCGTAGATACGCCGCATCCTTACCCAATCCAGACCACCTCACGCTCTATATCGGGACGAATATAGGGAGAGAGCGATCCCGTCGTCACCAGATCGATCTTACGGGAAAAAAGTGCTTGCATGAATCGTTGCAGGCTCATGTAATTGTGGAGCGTCGAATGACCGCATTCAAAATCTACGAGGATATCCACATCACTATCTTCACGCTCCTCACCTCGGATGACAGATCCGAAGAGACCGATTCTCCGGACATGGAACTGTTTTTTTATAATCTCGCTATTTGTCCTGATCAGTGAGAACACTCCGTGGCGAAGCGGGGGTTCGGGAATTCGGGATTGCATGATTGTACACTGTGTAAATACTATCATGTGGGACTATGCAAAATACTTGTTCCTGGATCGACAAGGCTGCAAAGTAGTTGATCAAGCGGGTTCCTTCCGATTCAGTTCTTACAATCACCTGCGAAGAATATGACTGATCGGAATTTAATCGATACAATCATTCACATTTCCCCAGATATTAGAGCGTCGCGAACGCGTGTGTAGACATCGGGGATACTGCATGGAGTGCCTGGATGGTCGTAAAGAAGACGCCGGAACTCGTCCTGGCGCAGACTTCAACAACAATGGCAGGGTCGATGTCGGTGACGCCTCGAAGATTGCCTGGTACATCGTCGGGAAGATAACAGAATTGTAGTGCGGATACACCACTCCCCCTTTTTGACCGGATGATCCCGGGTAATGAACGATCGGAAATACCGGGTCCGGATGACTTCGGGAGAAACGACAAACTTCAATTCATGTGAGTATATGGATAAGAGAAGAATCATTGTTGTGGGAGCGGACAGGAAATGACACAGGGAATTATCGCAGATCCACAAAAAGACGAGGAACGCAGAAGGAAAATGAGCAACGCAAAGAACGGGGAAAATCCCCCGATGCTCGGCAGACACCATTCAGAAGAAACCCGTAAGAAAATGAGTGAGACAAGGAAAGGCAGAATCAGCCCGATGCTCGGCAGACACCATTCCGAAGAAACCCGCAAGAAAATGAGTGAATCAAGGAAAGGGAAACACATTTCAGAAGAAAGCCGAAGAAAAACGAGTGAGGCACTGAAAGGCAGAATCAGCCCGATGCTCGGTAGACACCATTCCGAAGAAAGCCGTAAGAAAATGAGTGCAGCGAGGAAAGGGAAACCCCGTTCCGAAGAAACCCGCAAGAAAATGAGGGAAGCAAGGAAAGAGAAAGTCCGTTCAGAAGAAAGCAGCAAGAAAATGAGTGAAGCACTGAAAGGCAGAATCAGCCCGATGCTCGGCAGACACCATTCAGAAGAAAGCCGTAAGAAAATGAGTGAAGCACTGAAAGGGAAAGTCTGTTCAGAAGAAACCCGCAAGAAAATGAGGGAAGCACTGAAAGGGAAAGTCTGTTCAGAAGAAACCCGCAAGAAAAAGAGGGAAGCGAGGAAAGGGAAACCCCTTTCAGAAGAAACCCGC
>JAQTSH010000024.1 GCA_028711405.1 Methanoregula sp. | reverse complement strand
ATTGACCGGTGAGTCCAATTGCCGCACCGTCAGATGCAATCAATTTGTTGAAGGTATTTCCTTGTTCGGTCTTTACCTTGATATCTGCCCAGCCGGTAACTTCGGAATTAATTTTCTTCGTACGCTGGGTTGGTTGGCTGATCGCCGTGTCCATGTTCGTGCGAACTTTAAATCCAAGAATGTCTCCCTGAACAACAGTTCTTCCGGTGACGGAGATTCCTCCGGAAGCCGGGTACAGGGAGTAATCCCAGACTTCGACTGATAGTTGCGGATCCTTGACCATCATGAAGGCTCTGGACTGGTTTACTAAACCTGCTGCATTGAGAGCATACCAGTTTCCATAGTACCCCCCAAAGATCGCATCTGACACAAAAAAGTTATACGGGTTTGAAATTATTACTCTCGTAGTCGGAGCGGTTGTTCCTATTTGCGCCGCTGATGCCCACCAGCCAATGTATATCGGTCGATCGGCTGTTGTATTTGGATACTCCCTAATCGCAGGAGTCAAATTCAATCCTTGCTCCCCGATATACACGGTAGCGCCCTGGTGAATACTCGTGTTCACCGAATAGAACGCCCCCGCAGCCGGCATCGCGGCAACCATGATAAAAAGCGCAACGATCACACAAAAATGACAACAAAATCTCTCGGCAGCGTGAACCTTCATGAAATCAACCAACCCATTTTTTTAGATCCCTTGAATCGTCGATTGGACGATGCACGGTAAAGATTTATATCCGGTTCAGGACCGGGAACCGGCAGTTTTGAAAATGGCAAGAGAATGGTGGATGAACCAGATACCCGGCGGTCGCGATCCTCTGGCTCGTCCATTCCTCGCGGAGATAATCCCCGATACTCCCCCACGGTCACATCACATCCCTCCTAAAGTTCGTTTACCTTTCCTACCTTGAACCACGCGATCTTTCCCGCATCCCCGATATCGACAAAGCCGTTTGCATTGAAGTCAGCATCCGGCACCCGGACCGGTGCCCGGTTGACCACCATGTACGCCACCATCGAAACGTCCCCGACATCCACGTACCAGTTGTTGTTGAAGTCGCCTCTCGGGAACGCACGAAGGACGATGTTTAAGTCCTGTCGGTTCGAGTCACCCACCCGGAACGTGCCGCTCTCGTTTGCCGGCACACCGTTTATTTTAAACGTGATCGGCAGTCCGTCATCTTCCGCAGTTCCGGCGACCATCAACCGTTTCTCAAACCATGAGTCGCTTCCATAATTTCCCTCAGCGGCTGAGGTCATGACTCCTCTCTCTTCCCCGTGAATGAACGCCGTTATGACCGTTCCCGCCGGGGCGGCAGTGCCATTGATGCTGACATTCCCATAATACTCGCAGGGCAACGCGGGGATCACGGATTCAGCGTGTACAGTCAGAACAAAGCAGCTCATCGCGAGACACCCGGCGATGAGCAGCGTGCAGATAGTTTTCCAGTCTTGTGCGGTATGTTTCGTCATTTTCTCATACATGATTTAACCTCCCGTTCCTCACGCTCCGATGGCGGCAAGTTCTCCTGCTTCCGTCATAAAGAGCCAGTAGCCTTTTCCGGGATACATGTTCAGGTGATCTCCGTGCACTGAATCTGTTGCACCATTGACGATGGAAGATTCATAGCGCTGCTGCTGGGGATTGAAACCTATGAGTGTTGACCACCTGGCTTTCACTGAGTTGAGCGTTGTGCTGGCGGATATGGAGGTGGTGTCCGTGAACCCAATCGCGTTCCACCCGGCAGAGAGGGATTTTGTCGAGGGTGTCTGCATCGGGTTGGTGTCAAATGAAAGGTTTACTTTCTCTGTTTTGTTTGCATAGATCCAGATCCCGTCAAGTGGCTGGACTTTATCTGTAAGAGTCAACGGGTACCAAACCCGATCCGAAGCATTGTAAAGATAGATCGAATGCCCAGCGGTGTCGATTGAGGAGAAAATAGCTGCGGTATTGTTTCCGTTCGAGAGTTTCTTTGGGGTGGAGATGAAGTTCCAGCCATGCAAGAGATTGAGTGTGGTGGGGAATTGGAACACGTTGCCGGGGTCATAGGGAAATGCACCATTGACTACCCAGCGTTCGAAGTTGACAGCGCAAGCAACATTATTGCGCGAATCCACCTCCTGAATTTTCACGATAGTTTTCTTGGAAGTTGAAGTCACTAATGGGGCTTTACCCTCAAGAGTCACATGGATGGACTCCACAATACCGGTCGGATACGAGAGATCCCACCCGCTCAACTCGAGTATTTTTCCCCCAGATTGTGGTCGGGTATTCTCGACCCCGTTCAATACGAGCGTCCATGTCCATTTCGGGTTTTCCAGGTCTGTGATCATCTGCAACGAGCTCGATGAGGGAAATGTCTCGTCGCCAGTGGAATAAATGTCCATCGTATATGACGCAACTACGGATGTACCTGGGATCAGGTCACCGGAAGGATCGATAGATACTGATGAAATCCCTCTACATACTGCGGGGTCATCCGGGAGTGGTGCGTCTGGACAGATGAATTGTCGTTCGAAGTTAATCGCAATGCTACCGACAGGATCGTTCCGGGAATCAATCTCCTGGACTTTCAACATGGATTTGTTTATCGTCTGGTTATTTGCAGGCACATTCCCTTGAAGTGAAACCCGAATGGATTCCTCAATATCCGAGGGATATGCGAGATCCCACCCACTCAACTCGAGCATGTGTCCCCCAGATTGTGGTCTGGCATTCTCGACCCCGTTCAATACGAGCGTCCATGTCCATTTCGGGTTTTCCAGATCCGTGATCATCTGCAACGAGTTCGATGAAGGAAATGTTTCATCCCCGTTAGCTCGGAACTCTTTTTCAAAGGATATGTTCACGAGTGTGCCTGGTGCCAATGTTCCCGATGATGGATCGATCGACACAGCTGAAATACTGTAGCATTGCGTTGATTCATTGGGAAGCGGGGGGGTGTCTCCAAAGACGTTAAACCGTGTAGAACCGGTTGCAGATTGTAGTGCTGCGGATTCCTGAACGATGTACTCGTCGGGTATAAACCTGGTGGTATTTACCTCGAATAAGATCTTGTTCAGACCTCCATCTCCTCTCTTCACTTTGACTGTACCGGTTGCACCGCTGAACTCACCGTTCTGGCTCTTCTGAGTCGGCTTGAAGGAGGAGGAGTAGACCTGGCAGAGGACTTCGTCATCGACTGCGAGATTGGTCGTTGAATGGATGGTGAACGTGTCACCGACCCACCTGTCTCCAACCGGTGCAATGGTGATGACTGGGTTCTCAACGAGGAACTGGAACTTGGCATACATATCATCGACATTCAGGTCGTTCATCGCCTGGACCAGTGCTTCAGCTGCATCGGCTCCCTGGATGCTTCCTGCACCGAGGAGTGAGAAAACTTTGGTCCCCGGGGGATTGCCAAGCATCCGATTGTACACGCTATCCCCATTCTTGTATATGTCAAACTGGTTGTTTGATCCCGGATGCTGGGCAACAACAAAGACCTGCCCGGGAGCCCATTTCGTCGTGGTTGCCCTTGAAATCTCATACGAGAACAATGAATCCGGATTCACGGATTGCTGTGCAACTATTGTGTAGTTATTACCAAGAACCCAGATCTGGACGCCGTTCGACGGTGTGCCTGATGCTGTGCCGTTAATTAATATCCGGTCTCCCTGTGCGACGGCAGACTGGGAGGCATCAGCACTGATGAACGGGTTTTTCAGGGTGAGAGAGATTGTCCCATATGCGGCATCCCCAAGATGGTTCTTGTCCCGTGGTTTACTCACTACCCAAATGGTGTATGTTCCTGCATCAAGTGCTACATTAGTCGTGTCCCACCTCCAGCTCCAGGTGTCGTCAGCTAGTACATTTGCTGTCTGGAATGTGTTGGGATCGCCATTTATCACCGCCATCCCTCGCGGATCGGCACTCTGGATCTGTGCACCGCATAGTTTCAGGTTCGGTCCCGTGATAAACAGGTAGGTGATCGCGGTTCTGGTGTTATTGCCTGTGAATAGGATCTCCCCTCCGAGACCACTGTCTTTAGTACCAACGATTGTAACCGTTACTTCGCCATTCGTGACGTCAGGATCAACCGGGGCTGATATATTTCCGATCACAAAATCCAGTTTTGCGTATGTGTCATCAACATTTGGATCATTGATCCCTTGCACAAGCAGTTTCGCGCTATTTCCGACATCCCGAACTCCGGCACCGAGCACTTTAAAGATTCGGGTTCCGGAAGGATTACTCCACTTTCCAAGTTGGAGATTGTATACATATCCATCGGTCGTGTTCAGGTAGACGTCAAATAAACCGTTCTGCATTGGGTGCTGGATCACCGCTTGATACCGTCCATCTGCAAGTTCCCGTGTCGTATTAGCATCAATCTCAAACTGGTACGAGTTATCCGCACGGACTCTCACGACCGAGCGGTTCACATAGTTCGTCCCGAATATCCAGATCGCCACCCCTTCAGGAGGTGATCCGGTTGCAAGTCCCAGTACGGTGGCATTCTGACCGTGGTTGATCTCCTGCAGGTTAATACTCGCACTGATGAACGGTTTCTTGATCGTGATTGTCGCAGTGCCATACGCCACGTCCGCCAGGTGATTAGAATCCCGTGGTTTACTCACTGCCCAGATTGTATATGTTCCTGCATCGAGCGCGACGGTTGATGTATTCCAGTTCCAGCTCCAGGTGTCGTTGGGAAAAACAGTTACTGCCAGAAATGTGGAACTGAAATTATTCTCTACCCGATAAATTCGTGGATCAGTACAGTTGATCCGTGAACCGTACTGTTGAAGATTCGGTCCGGTAATGAAAAGGTACGTGGTCTGGGAGGCATTGTTGGTACCGGATAACGCGAGTGTCTCACCAAGATAGAAGTCCCGGGTATCGTTAGTTATAATCGTGACTGTACTCTCCTCCACCCGCACATCAACCTCATCGGATTTGTATAGCCCGTTCAGAAGGTTCTCCACGCGGAGCGTGTACTTCTGTGCCCGTGTGCCGTCCGGCGTGATGAACTCAACCGTGCGGTTTCCGGTGCCGGCTGTTGTGATCTTCCCATAATACCGCGTGCCCCGGTAGACTGGATCGGTTGCGACATTGTTCTTGATCGTGTTCCCCAGACCCCCCTGGTACTGGTACGAGCCGACAGGGTAGGTCAGATCCGTCGGCGTATCGTTCCGGACACCCGTCTGGTTCAGGCTGATCTGCGGGGGTTGGTTGCCATACGTACCTGTCATCGTGTTCGTACCCTTGAGCCACAGGTAATATTCCGTATTTGGATTTCCAGAGATCTTGACCGTGAACGGTTTGCTGCGTGCAACGGTTGCGCTGTCAGTTGTAAGCCGGACCGTGTTTGCGACAAGGGTGACCGTTTTTGCGGCAGAAACCGTCTTGCCGGTGAATGACCCCCCGGAAAGCAAATAATTGTCCAGCATCCCGTTCAACCCGGACTCAACCGTAACGATATACGTGCCTGCCGGGTACACGAATTGATCCTCTGCATCGCAGGCATCTGTCGCCCAATGGGTCAGGGTCGTGTTCCCCCAGTACCACACCGGGGTGTCGATGCCCTGCGCGACAATCGGAACCGGAGAACCGGACTCGTTCAGTAGCGAGGTGAAAGTATTTCCAAACTCGGGTTTTACCCGTATGTCCGCCCAGGAATTGACATCCATTCCCTCGATGCCCCTCGTGCGGAGATCCGGCTGGTTGATTGCCGCACCCATGTTAGTCTCAACCCTGAAGCCGAGGAGACCCCCCTGGGCAACTGCACTGCCACTCACTGATCTGTCCCCAGGCGCACCTTGGGAAAAATCCCGGATGTCGAGGGAGATTTGTGGGTCTTGCACAGTAAAAAACGCCCCAAGTGTGGTATTCGCCGCGCCGGTCGTGCGATTGAGCGCATACCAGTCTCGATAGTGCTCCTTGATGGCAGTGCTGGACACAAGGAAATTGTTCGCATTGGTAAGCGGGATCGTCCCATTCGGGGACGTGGTCGTAATATTTGCACCCATTGCCCACCAGCCAATCGTCGAAGGCTGATCAAATGCGTATGTCTCAATCGCAGGGGTCAGGTCTAACCCCTGCTCCCCGACAAACACCGTCGCGCCCTGGTGAATACTCGTGTTCACCGTATAGAACGCCCCCGCAGCCGGCATCGCGGCAACCATGACAAAAAGCGCAACGATCACACAAAAATGATAACAAATCCTCCCGGCAGCGCGAACCTTCATGAAAACCAACAAATCCAAGTTTTTAGATCACTTGAATCGTCCATTGGGGGTGATGACCGATAAATGTTTTTACAGGTGTCTTGGGAACCGTGCGAGACAGATAAACCGGGACACTGAAGGGCAGACCGTCAACAAACTACCGGCTTCCCCAGCCAGGATCCCCTCCACCCGCTGATCCGGGTCGCCCTCACAATTCTTCGTGTGTTCGCATACGTGCAGATAAAAACGTTATTTTACCAGGTGAGACCCGGTCTTTTCAGCGCTCATCATCGTAATGTACAATGCATAGAGTTCGTTCACGAACTGATATGACCCACGCGCGCCATCAGGATCCTGGACGATCACTCCGTTATCTCTCATAGTCCGGAGGAAATTATTGATAACCCTTTTCTCTGATTCGTTCAAGGTCTTCTCTATCTCGCGCTTCCTGAACCTGAAGGAGAAATTTTTCCCGATCTTGGTTAAAATCGATGTATACCGCTCACTCCGGATCGCGTGATACACTTTCGGGTTCAGGTACTTCTCACCGATGATGTTCGCCGCTGAAACGATCCCTGAAGATGCGTCTACCCTGTCGATCCGGGTATCGGTGTTCTTCCTGAAAACCGAATCTCCAATCTCATGCATCAGGATCGGCAGTCCACTCGAATAGATGACGAGCATGTCATTCGCATCATCATCAACACGGGTGTGAACCGTCTCAAACGCCCGCAAAAAAAAATCCCGTACCTCTGCATTTGATAGTTTTTCGATGTTCACTACCCGGAAAATTCTCATCAGCGATTCCTGGTGGCTGCTCAACGCATCCCGGACTTCCGGAAGACCAATGATCAGGATGGTGATCGGGCACTTCGTGTAATGCGTTGCGATATGGTCAACAAAACTTTTGTACCAGTTTGCAAACTCATCGGTTTTTGCCAGCCCATTGATATCATCCAGTACAATAAACAGACCGGATTTGGTTTTCGGGATTCTCTCAATGACATTCATCAGGAATTCGGCAAAGTTATTCTTTAAGTCCCGCAGGTTTTCCTGCTGGGGCTTGAACGCGACTGACACCCCAAAAAGCCCGACTTCGGCAATACACTTGCCAAAGAACTCCTTGATCTTCTCCCCCCGGTTCTCCTTATCCTTGTATGACTCTTTGAGTATGGCATCAAAAATTTTAAAGATCGCCCCCTCAACCGAATTGACACCCCCGAGAAGTACATGAATCGGAAGATAATTATCTTTTATCGTCGAGATCTCACGGATATATTTCGCAAGCGAACTCTTCCCAATCCCCCGTTCACCAGTCAGGAAAATGTTCTCCTGCTTTCCTTTCTTCGAGCGCTCAACGTATTGTAAAATCTCTTCTAGCTGGCTTTTCCTGCCAACAAAGACCTCTACAGGAACCGGAATGCCGGGGGTAAATGGGCTGGTATCTGCAGGCATGCTCCTCACTTTCCTTGATACTCGCGAGTAATTAATCGCATGTGCTGCTTCATACCGGTACGTGGAAAGGCTCAGAACATCGTGTACCATTTCATTTTGATGAGTAAGGGTCAGGACATCGTGCACTTACAAGGATAAAGACAGAATTTCAACGCTCATTTGGTGGAGCAAGATGAGCGAAGCCGAAGAAGAACGAATCACAGCCATAAAACGACACCTGGGGGGAGAGAGTTCAGGACCTCTACAGGAGCGTCAACAAATCCAAATCATGGTTCATGGAATGGTGGAAGCGATACCAAGGCTCTTCAGCAAACCAAGTGGGTATTCGTGTTTTCAGTGCATCGTGTAGAATGGGGGCTGGCCGCCCCCAAACCCCCGCATCATGAGTGTCCCCACCCCCTGATGGGGGTCGGCGCGACGCCTCGTCGGGTCGCGCCTGGGCAAGGCGGTTTAAGTACTGCACGTAATTTAAATTTGTCTTTCCTCGTATCCACTCAAAACGCGGAAGAGGAAAAAAATTTCGATTATGAGATAAAAGAATCCGTGCATGATCTTTCAAATCATTTTTTTGAGTTTCAGGTTTAAATGGTGCACGATGTGTTGAACCTTACCTGGGCATTTGAGGTGCACGATGTAATGAGCTTTTTTTGGTACACGATGTATTGAGCTTTTCCAGGTACGCATTTGCCGCGTCTTTTCGGAACGATGGAAACAGACCTGTCGCGCTGTTACCGCGCTGTTCCTTGTGAAGAACTCATGGAGATCATATCCTGATCAATCGCCCGATCCCCGGGATCCCGCAGATGGAACCCGAACCCCCCAAACCATTCTGGCACCAAAAAAACCGACAGGGCATTCCTTGGAGCATGCGTCTCTTCAACCCCCCACGGAGCACACCCTCTTTTGTGTCCTGGAGGAAGAAGCTAACCAGTACTCGCCCCGCGTCTTATTCATCCCCCCCTCCGGGCACAATCCTGCATGAAAAAGAGCGATCTCACGATGTAAAATCCCCCCAATATCACTTTCACCCCCCGCCCGGTCAGGGTTTATAACCCACACATTGCAACATACTGATCAGGGAGGACAACGCCGACCCCAGACCGGCACTCTGTTGTGCCCTCCCCCCACTCATAACAGCTGGAGAGAGCCCCTCTCCGCTTTTCTTCTGGACTGTCCTGTGATAATCTCTTGCATCGCCATCACCGGGAACGGTGTACCGGGCAAAAGTGCACGGTTCGAATGCGGTGCCGGAAGGGGAGTGGCGGTTTGCGGGAACCGGATATAAAAGAGACCGGAAAATTCCAGACCGCCACGTGACAATTAAACGCCGAGCAGGAATTTCCAGATGGGAACGATCCGCACGCCGTCCTTCTCCCCCTCTCCCTCAGCGTCAAGGACAAAGGCATCGATCGGTTTATCCCCAAATTTTTCGATAAACCGTTTCAGCTGTTTTACCTCTTGTTTTGATCTTTTCACCTCTATCGCAACGAGCCCGCTATCCGTCTCTGTGATGAAATCCACTTCGAAACCATTGCGGTAAAAAAATTTCGCTCCGGTCTGTGACGCAACAAGGTTCTCAAGCATAAGGGGCAAAACCCTGTCCAGATCCAGGTTTAACGCAAAAGCGAAGTTCGGACTTGAAAAGTACACTTTCTTCATTTTCCTCATGCTCGCAAGGGCACTTCCCCGGTAATTGAATACAAATTGTAACAACAGCCCGTATTCGAGATACTCGAAATAGTTCGCCACCGTCCTCTGGTCACGTCCAAGATTTTTTGCAATCTCGCTGTACCGTACGATCATGCCGGGGTTTTTCCCGATAAGTGTAATGATATTTTTTAAAAGGTCTAAGTCTTTAATCCCGAATTCTTCGGGAAGGTCCCGGTATATCACTCGCTCAATGATGGTGTTTTGCAGGTATTTTTTTGCAAAATCCTCATCGGTTTCCAATGCAAGTTCCGGAAACATGCCGTATTTGAGGTACCGGTAAAAAAGGGGTACAATCTCTCGTTTCCAGAGATCCGCATCTTTCTTTATATCCCTTGTTTTTTTGCCATTGAGTTCAAGGAACTCCTCAAATGAAAGCGGTTTCAGGATGAAATCAAGCACTCTTCCGGCAAGGCTTTCCGTTGACCTCTTTCGTAAACCTACAGATGCCGAACCCGACAAAAAAAACCGGGTATTTGAGTAAAGGTCATAATAGGTCTTCAGGGTATTCTCCCAGCCGTCCTGCTTTTGTATTTCGTCAAAGAACAGGTATACCGGCTCGTGGGATTCCTCAAGAGTTTTGTGCAGGATAAATTTCTGGTAGCTCTCGAGTACATCTTTTATTCCAAACGTAAGGTCATCAAAAGAAAAATACAGGATGTTCTTTGGGTTGACTGTAGTGAGCAGGTGGTGTATGACCTGCATCATCAGGGTTGTCTTTCCCACCCGCCGGAGACCCTGGACAAGGATAATCTGGCGCCTGTCGATGGAGCGTTCAATTGAAAAATAGAGATTCCTCCTGTATTCTTTTGTCCATTCCGGGGGTACCACCCCTCTCTTCCACCAGGGATTGAACCGTTCCAGATCCTCAATTGGCACCATAATTACCTTTCGATGTTATAATTATTTGAATTTTGTTACATCCGGATGTCATAACTTTTTAAAAAATCTGCACCCGGCATTTCCGTAGAAGCCGGGTTCCATTTCCAGGACATCTGTGCGGGCACCGGTCTTGGGCGTTTCTTTCCCGGAAATTCTTGCGATCGCGGGAATCACCATCACAGAGAACGGCACTCCGGGCAAAGGCGCATGGTTTGAGATCACGGTGCTGAAGGGGATGTACCGGTTCACGGGTGCTGATGATAAATAGATCCGTATCCATCGCCCTCAGTTTAAGGATCGTGGAGGATAACGTCATCATAACCCTGTAACACTCAAATATGCAGAATCCAGAACGGGTGAAAGAATCATTTGCGATCCAGTGTTCAAAAAAACCGAACTCTTGATCCGGTTTTTGGAACAATTCAGCATTTCAACAATGGTCACGGACTCGCAGAAAAGTGTGGTTGGGGGGTTGGATGGGGGTCAATAGCCCTTAAGCTGAGGGTGATGCAGTCTCTTGTTCGTCGGGTCCCTCAGCGGTTCATCGAGGCTTCACCTTAAAGAGCAGTATCACAGTTTTCAAACATGAGAAACCTCTCCTCCTCCACTCACAGACGATCTCCCGTTCTCTCTCGCGCATTTCCCGACCACCCGGCAATCTGCCCGATTGCACCCAAATGACAATATATTTTAGGCTACGTCCTCAAATCTTTCCTATGCCTCTTCGATCGCAGAATCTTCCCGGTATCGGAACCAAATACGAGTTCTCGACCGACAAGGGAGACACTGTCGCGATATTCTTCACACGCACTGGTACCGTCCAGATGTACACGCTCCAGCAGGGGTGCCAAACCCCAAGCGCAGCGGAGATGACCCCTATGGAGGCACGCCGGCTGGGAAACATCCTGACCGGTGCAATCATCGAAGCAGACCAAGAGAGCGTCGAGATCGCCTTCTCGGCACTCGCCGACCTCCGAATCACCCTCCACACCCTGATCATCCCGGCATCCATAGACGGAAAAACGATCGAAGACCTCCAGATCCGGGCAAAGACCGGCGCGACCGTGATTGCCGTCTCCCGGCATAGCATGAACATCATCAATCCCCCGGCATCCTTCGTCTTTGAAGCCGGCGATACAGCGCTTGTCATCGGGGAAACCGACCAGATCAAAAAACTCGAACGCGAGATCTCGGTGGAGTAATGGAAGGCTTCATCATCGCGCTCTTCGTCTGCATGGTACTCGCGCTTATTTCCAAATATCTCAAGGTACCAGCCATCCCCTTCTACATCCTGGCCGGGGTCGTCCTCGGAAAAGCCGGGCTTGGCATCGTGCATTCGAACGAGATCAGCCATTTCTTCTCTGAGATGGGCTTGCTCTTTTTATTGTTCTTCATGGGTCTTGAGCTCAAACTCGACAAGATGATCGCCGACCCCTCAAAACTCCTCACGAGCGGACTTATCGGGCTTGCTGTGGATATGGGAATCGGGTTCACCGCGGCATACCTGCTCGGGTTCTCGCTCCAGGAAGCGTTCATCATCGGCACGGCGTTTTACATCACGAGCACAGCGATCGTCATCACGTCACTCATCGAGAACCGGAAACTGATGCAACGCGAGACGGAAACGATCATCTGGCTGGAAGTCTTTGAGGATATTGTCCTGATCATCATCATCGCGCTCCTGTCCATGGGGAACGAGAACCTCCTGTTCTTCTTCGTCAAGATCGCGCTGGCACTCGGCGTCATGTATCTCATCGCGCACTATGGGAAGGAATTCTTAATCTCCCTCCTCGATCGCGGGGATGAGATCCCCCTTTTGTTCACCTTCGCCGCAGTGCTCATCACCGCCTCGTTGTCAATATTCATCGGCGTTCCGGAAACGATGATGGTGATTGCGCTGGGTGCTGCCCTTGCAACGACGGATCCCGAAGCATTCGAGCAGCATGCCCGCCCGTTCAAGGATGTGTTCCTTGTCATGTTTTTCGTGTTCTTTGGCGTGACGATCGATTTTTCTACCGGCGTGGATCTATTCACGATAGTGGTGATCTGTCTTCTTGCGGTCGTGAGCAAACTGATCTCCGGGTTGCTCATCGGGATCGCCGTTCATGGCTCTGCCCTCTCCGGTCTTGAGATCTGGGCAAATACGATCAGCAGGGGGGAATTCTCGATCGCGCTCGCGGTGCTGTACGGTTCCCCGGTCGTGGGAACCGTGGTCGCGGTTCTCGTCATCTTTACGACCCTTGTGGGAGCGTTCACATCAAAATACAGTACCTGGATGCGGAGAGCGATCGTGAGACTGGGACGGCGGAGTGCCCC
The DNA here is from genome assembly GCA_028711405.1 of Methanoregula sp. Classification (GTDB taxonomy): domain Archaea; phylum Halobacteriota; class Methanomicrobia; order Methanomicrobiales; family Methanospirillaceae; genus Methanoregula. Next base: position 1,540 of record JAQTSH010000024.1, on the reverse strand, counting down.
TCCCCGCCGCCTCCACTTGAAACACTAATCCTGCTATGGATATTTGTATCCATGAGCGCTTGTGGCAAACCCGCCATGAACACTTTTTTTATTCGATCAGCACAAGCCCAATCGAGTGGACATCGGAATGCACAATCTTCCCGTACTCCAGATCCTTGCAGGGGATCGTCCGGAGGATCCAGCCGGCGTTTTTCGCGGTGGCAAAGACATCCATGCCCGCCGCCTCCATGCTCGGGCGCACAAGATCCATATGCCGGCATTTCCTTCGCAGGCTCTCATCGACGACGCCCGGGGCTTCCTCCGCGACGCAATGCTCATGCTCGCACCAGATACAGGGATATCCCCCGAACGCGAACGCCTTATAGAACCCATCGTAGAACGCGGTCTTCTCGAGGAAGTGCACCGTACCGTTCACCCACCGGATGAGGTCCCGGAACCAGGGATGGAAGTCATCGGGGATATCCTCCGGACCGAACGCTTCGTGCCCCGGCACACCATCGAACCGGAGGAGGAGCGCCGTGGAATATTCGTTCACCATCTGCCGGGTCTCGGCAGGTGACGGGGCGTAGGGTGGACACCCGAAATGCTTCCCGTAGCCCTTACACCCGTACCGGCACTTGAACCGCACCCATTGCGACACGACAATCTGTTCGGCAGAGATCCGTTTCGCCCGGGCGCCCCGTTCTTCCGCAAGCCCGATCAGTCTCTCCAGTTCAGCTGCACATTCCGGAACCACAAAAGTCACCTGATCGAGAAGATGCCTGTGGAGGGGGATAAAGGTTTCTCCCCGGTTGCCGTGCCGGATTTCCCTAGTCTTCGTGCTTGTCCTGAACGCCACGGGCTTCGACGATCCGCTGGACGATCATGCGGGAACTTGCCAGATCGCCGTCCGCGTATCTGCCGATCCGGACGATCTCTGAACAAAGACCCCGTGCATCCAGTTGTGCCCGGAGTTTTGCCTCGTCAAAGTACTGGTTGAACCCGATCGTGATGACCGCCGGCTGGATCTCCTCAATCGGGCGGAACATATCGGTTTTGTCGCCAAGAACCGCGTGGTCGACCGGTTTTAAGCCGGTAACCATGCGGAGACGCTGCTCTTCCGGGATGATCGGGCGGGGCTTGTGTTTTACGTTTGCGTCCCGTGCGACGATCACCCAGAGTTCGTCGCCGAGTTTCGCGGACTCTTCGAGATAGAAGATATGCCCCGGGTGGAGGACGTCGAACGTCCCGGTGGCAACGATCCGGCGGGTCATGGGATCACGTCCAGCCGGCAGGGTTCCCCATCCGCCGTGAAGCACTGCCAGTCCGACTCCTGGTACGGGTACCCGATGATCAGGTGGAACCGTCCGGCACGGGGGAAGAAGTTGATATCAGCGTCAGACGGGCGGATCACCCCGTTCGGGTGGGAATGGGCACTTCCCGCACGATGGGTATCGAGCGGCATCATATCAAAGAGTACCGATGCAGAACTCTCATTCGTGATCGTTCCGGGTACCAGGTCCAGTTCCTCGATCACACCGGCACGTTCGCGGAGGAGCGC
>JAQTSH010000261.1 GCA_028711405.1 Methanoregula sp. | reverse complement strand
CATTCTATCGTGAGCTGGCGGAGATCCTCTACGGAGTTGACAAGATAAAACAGTCGCTCGGCGCGGTCGGTTGGGCAGCGAAGCATACAAAGATGGTCGGCAACCAGCTGGCAGTCCAGTCACGGCATTCTTCCGAGACCCTCGTAGTGCGGAAACGGGCGGTCGCCCGGCTCGCCTCCATGGTACACCAGATCGACAAGGATCTGCGGTTCTTAAACGAGGTACGAAACGTGCTCCGGCAGTTGCCGCACGTTGAGGATGCATTCACCATCGTCATCGCCGGATATCCCAACGTCGGGAAATCCTCGTTTATAAAAATTGTCTCCTCAGCCACACCCCAGATCGCATCCTACCCGTTCACAACCAAAGGGATCATCGTCGGGCACCGGGATGACGGGCGCGAGCGGGTCCAGTTCGTCGACACTCCGGGCATCCTCGATCGCCCTGCGGAAGAACGCAACGCGATTGAGAAGCAGGCGCTCTCCGCGATGATGAACGTCGCGCATGTCGTGCTCTTCATCCTCGACCCCTCCGGGCACTGCGGGTATCCGATGGATATGCAGCTCCGGCTGCTCGCGGAAGTGAAAGGGATGGTGACCGTCCCGGTCATTGTAGCGGCGAACAAATCAGATCTCAGCACCGTTGACGGGTATCTCTCGATGTCAACCGAGACAAATGCGGGAGTGGACCAGGTCTTACACGAGATCCTGGCATTCAAACCCGCATTTATAGAACGGCGGGCAGAAGAGAAGCGAGCCCAGAGCCAAGAAGAAACCCGATGATCGTCCCCCCGTTTAACGGGGGAAGACCTGCTTGAGGGCGACCGGACGCGACAAAATACAAGAGCACTGCCAGTCCGGCGAACGAACCGATGATCGCGCCCAATGCAGGGAGGTTGATAACGCCGAAAAGGCGCCATCCCTGCATAAACACGTTCGCGGATACGACAAGCACAGTCGGCATGATCAGGTCTCCCATGCCCATAATGAACGCTGCCCGCTCCGTCCCCCCATCTATTTTCCCGATCCCTTCACGGATATACGAGTACCCGCGCCGTTTGGGGATAACAAAGAGGATCGGCGTCTTTAAGTCGATCACACCCTCGGCGAGGGTGAGCATGTGCTTCGTCTTATAGACCGAGATGGCATCATAGACCGCGAGGATCGCAAGGAGCGCGACGACCGGGATCACGTTCAGCGAGACCCCGAAGATCGAGGCGACCCCGGCAGCGATGAGAATCCCTAAGAGGTCGATCACGTACCATTCCGGGTATTTGTAGAGGAGGAGCGTTGCAAGCACGGAGAGGACGAGCATCACGACAACGGTTGCATCCGTCCCCCCCAGCGCCATATAGCCCAGCGCGTAGAAGATATAACAGAACGTGAGAAAGATCGAGACCCCAATCACGGCAGCGATGACCTTTTTTAAATCATATTTTATCAGCAGTAAGAGAAGCCCGGTAAAGGCAAGAAGGATGACAATAAAGATGAGCGGGTTCTCAAGCGAGTCCGGATCGTCGAATGCCGAGAGCCCGGCTGCCTGCACGGGAAGCGAGAACCAGAGGGCTCCGGCTTCGACAAGGAGCAGCAAAAGCGGCATCGCAAGAAAGGGGATCAGGTTTTTTATCTCCATATGTCTCTCCGGTCGGATAGTCAGCTTAGTTAGTCTGCGCTCATCGGGTAAAAACATGGACGTGGGCACACACAAGAAATGCATCGGTGTCCTCCTGCCGTAAGAACCGTCCCAACTGCCGATCCGTGCCACCACTCTATGCGCCTTTCACATAATTCAATAGAGATATACAGGAGACGGTGCAAAACTAAAAACGAAGGTTCATGGGCGTTGCACTACGGGATATCATCGCGGATTACAAGATACCGATCACGTGGGAAGGACTTCCGGGTGTGGCGGCGATTGATGCCAATAATGCCCTGTACCAGTTCCTGACGATCATCCGGCAGCCGGATGGGACGCCCCTGATGGATGAGCGCGGGCGCGTCACATCCCACCTTTCGGGCATCCTCTTCCGGGCAGGGAACTTCCTCGGGAAAGGGGTGAAGCCGGTCTTTGTTTTTGACGGGAAACCAGCGCTCTTAAAACAGGAGACGATCGATGAACGCCGAAGGCGCCGGGATGAAGCCGGGGAACGCTGGAAGGAGGCGCTCGAACGGGGTGATGAGGCGGAGGCATACAAACAGGCACGGTCTTCCACCCGTGTCGATAAGACCATCATCGAGACGTCAAAAGAACTCCTCAGACTGATGGGTCTTCCCTCCGTGCAGGCACCGGGGGAGGGTGAAGCGCAGGCAGCGTATATGGTAACGCAGGGTGATGCCCGGTATGCGGTCTCGCAGGACTACGACACACTGCTCTTCGGCACGCCGACACTCGTGCGGAACCTGACCGTCAGCGGCAGGAGGAAGATCCATGGCAGGACCGTGGTCGTCAACCCGGAACGGATCGTCCTTTCGGAAGTCCTTGACGGGCTCCGGATCACCCGCGAACAGCTGATCGAGATCGGTATTCTTGTCGGGACGGATTTCAACGAAGGAGTAAACGGCATCGGACCAAAGAAAGGGCTGAAGATCGTGCAGAACGGGGAGTTTGCGGCAAAGATACAGGAGAAACTACCCGGCTTTGATCCTGCGCCGGTCGTCGAGATGTTCCTGCACCCTGCGGTGACCAATGATTATTCCCTCTCGTGGGGGATGCCAGATGTCGAGGGGATCAAAAAGATGCTCTGCGACGGATACCAGTTCTCCGAAGAACGGGTGAACAAGGCGCTCGAAGGGTTCGCGGTGAAGGCAGGGCAGAAGACGCTCGAGAGCTGGTTTTAGATCCGTGACGCGCGGGCGAGGACTGCGGGAGAATCATCGGAGATGATATGTATGCCGGCTTCGTTCCCCATCAACTGCAAAAGGTGTGTCGGTACATGTACCAGAGCATGATGATGCAATTGCCAGTATCGTGTAGATACCGCGCTGCCCGATACATCGAATGGGATGATGAAACGCCAGTTACCGAAGTTCTCCAGAGGATGCATGGATTTTTCGTCGGAGTTTTATTTGAAATCCTGTACGTTCCCCTTTGATTTTTTACTGATCACGTGGCGGAGCTGGCATCTGCCTCGTTGTTCTTATGTAAACATCATTCTGAGTTCCTGTTAATTTATATAGTAGAGAGATCAATCCGCGATTCATAAGCATCAGGGGAACACCCCCGGAGTATGAGCACACATGAATAGCGCAAACCATTCAGGTATCAGGATTTTTTCAGGAGTTTTACTCCTTTGTAGTCTTCTTTTAACAATGAATGTCTGGGCAGCAGTGATCACGGTTGGTCCGTCCGGCTATGATTACACGACCATCCAGGGAGCCATCAACCATGCTTCGAACGGGGATACTATCCTCGTAGAAGCCGGCACATATCCCGAAGCAATTGAGGTCAATAAGA
>JAQTSH010000260.1 GCA_028711405.1 Methanoregula sp. | reverse complement strand
GTCACGTCCCCGGCGGGGAGCGGGTACACCTTGACCACGTCCCGGAAGGACATGACCGGCTGGTCGTCGGCTACTGAGGTCACTGTTTGTTCCTTCGTAAGTAGAAGAACCATCCACCGGCAAAGACGACGATGATGACCGCAATCACTGCGATGGGGATGATCGGCAAGCCCGGCTGTTGCACTGCGGCAGAGGACGACATGAGTTTCACATCATACCGGGATGTGATCACGTTACCATCTGAGTCCTTGAACGAGAGCTGGAGCGGGACGCTCGTTGCGTTGGTGGCGGTAAACGTCACTTCAAAACTCCCGAAGTCGTCCGGTTTTAAGGCGCCAACGATGTATGACCGGTAGGGATCTGCCGGAACCGCCGGAGTACCGGAGGTGACCGTGACCGCGTTTGCCGTTTCCAGCCCGGCGTTTGTGACGTCACCGGTGACGTGGTAGGTGCCGGTCTCGGATTTGACGAGCACGTTACTGATCACCGGGCTCGCCTGTTTCTTGTCGGTGCCGAACTCGACAGGGATGTCCATCATCACAGAGTGGGGATTGTCGCCATTGTAATAATTGACCGTGATATGGAGGGTGGATGCCTGTTCCGGGGTCACTGAGAAGGTCACGGACTTGTTCGACCGGGACGCAATATCCCCGACGAAGATCTTATCTGGCGAAGCGGTGATACCGGTGCCCGATACATCAAGAATCACATTCTTCACGCCATTGTCGCGGGGGTTGGTGATCTGGAGGTTGATCGATTTTTTCCTGCCCTGGGTGAACGTATCCGGCTTGTCGAGAACGGTCGTGACAAGCGGCATGTTCTCGATCTTCACCATCGAGCGGTACCACAGGCTGTCCCCGTCCCGGAAACTCAGCGAGAACGTGGGGAAGTAGGTGCCCTCTTTTGCGGTTGCGGCGATGGAAAAGACGAACGAACGCGTCTGGAGCGGTCCGATGCTTGCCGACGTATCATATGTTCCGCTCGTGAGATCAAAACTGCCATCCGAGAAGGTTGCGTGGCTGACGACCACGCTCTGGTTGGTGTTGCTGTTCGTGACCGAGAACGTGACTGTCCCGGTATCGTCAACAAAGAAGGCACCAGGGTCATAGGTCGCCGCCGAGACATACACTTTCTCTGCTGCCATGATGCTCTCGGCAGTGACATAGGCACCTGCCGCCCCGCACAGGCAGAGCAGGCAGAGCGAAACAAGGAGGAGGATACGGTACTGTTTCATATCAGACCCCGGCTATGGAATATGCCATGTAGAGCACGTAGATGATCACCGGTACGCCCACACAGATCGCGGCGTTCCGCATCGAGAGTCCCCGTGCATATCTCATGCCGAAGATCCAGCTGTTGGCGCTCCAGAGCAGAAAGACGATCGAGATGACGGCGGTGATCTGGGTCAGTTCCACCATGGCGGGTTGCTGCATCAGGGCTTTTATGACTTCCTGTACCTGCTGCGGATCCTGCAATGCTGCGGCAGAGACTTCCGGGACAACGACCTTTGGGACATAGACAAATGCTGCAACGAGCGTGATGACCGAACCGATCACCTGGGGCAGGTACCCATACCCGGTCATCTCAAGGCACCGCTTGAAACTGCCCTGCCCTTTAAAGAGGCACGAGAGCCCGTAGAAGACGGCGGTTATAACCACCCAGATAACAAATATCGCAATAAACGCACCGATGAGGGTCGATATCTCGATGATGGTCGATAAGCCGGGCATCAAATTTCCCATCAGTTTTCCCGTGAGCCCACCGACCAAGTAAGCGTATATGCCGCCGATGATTGCCGCTGCAAGGACGATCAGGCACGGGATCTTCAGGCTCTCTTTCTCATTTATAACAGTCCTGTAAAAGGTGTCAGGACTGATTAAAACATTAAAAACCGGAATTTTCATTCTGTAATTTCACCGTCTGTCCACTATTGTGGTTTTCCTTCAAAGGAGATCTTACTACGTGTTACCAATAGAATTATAATAGGTTTTCGCGATTACGAATGATGACCGGGTGAATGAGGTGCACTGTCGGAACGGGAAAACCGTGCCGGGCAGTCAGAACCCGCGTTTGTCAGGAGTTGATGTGACCTCATCCCGCGTGTGTACATGCGTATGTTACCCAAAGGTATCAATGTTACTGGGGGTAATCTTGGTTACCTGGATTTATCTTTATTGACTGTTAAAGGAGTACACAGATTATGCCAAAATTATATCCCGGCTACCGGGATGAGATACGAAAGAAAATTGTCGCAGAGGCGTTCAGCGTCTTCTTACAAAATGGCTTTGAAAAGACGAAGATGGATGATATCGCCGCCCGTTTAAATGTCACGAAGCCGGCAATCTACCGGTATTTCCGGAACAAGGAAGAGCTCTTTTTTACGGCATTGGTGGAGCAGTTGATGCAGGAATACTATGAGGCGTTCTCCCGCTCCTTTGTCACCGGTGATCTCCTGTGTGATGGCGGTGTATTCTTTGACGCGATTCTCGCGCTGCACCAGAAATACGCGACGATCAGCCTGGAGATCATCAAAGTCATGACAAGAAATGAATCGCTCCGGGCAAGAGTGCGGGAATACCGGACGGAGGGTCTCCGGATCACCAGTCAGTATTTTTCTCTTCAGGTGCGGACGGGGCGTATCAGTCCTGCCCTTGATGCACAAGAGATTGCCTGGGCGTTCCATGCGCTCATCAAAGGAGCGGTTGAGAACGTGATGATGGGCATGGATGCGGCAGATGCAAAGCGGATGTGGCTTTCGGTGCTTGCCGAACTTTTAAAAATTCAGAAATCCCCGGCGCCCTGACGCCGGATCGGTTCCCATTCTCCCCAAGAGAATTCAGGTCATTCAACTGGCATCCCGGCAGCGCATCATGAGACACACATGTTGTCTGCGTCGCAACGGGCACGCCACAGGATCGTGATAGTGTCTCTCTGGCACGCGGTGGGTCGGGTGGGCGCAGAAGTACACAGGATTTTTTTTTCTGTCCGATCAGCTCACGCGATACCGTTTCACGACGATATCGTCCCCTCGTCGTTTTATCTCAACCTTGATCTTCCGGTCCTTGTAGTCCACATCAAAGATGCCCATCTTCTTTGTATCGACCAGTCGTTTCAGGGCGTTTAAGTCTGTCCTGTGCATCCTCCTGAAATCATCTCCTTCAAAGATTACCGTGCCCATTGTTCACCCTGCTTTTGAAGTTCAATGGTGTAAGCGCACGTATCAATCTTGCGTGACGCGGGTTGTATCCTGTCGGTCTGATTACAATTCCCCCGTGTCAATGGGAGGGGAGTGTCTGGTGAGCGGTGCAGCGCGAGAAATGCATACATAAAATCAAAAGTCTACAAAATCATGCCACAATGTATATATTTATACACTCCAATCATAGTGTATGCAGACCAAGATCCTGCTCGATGAGGAGCAGATGCCAAAACGGTGGTACAATGTCCAGGCGGAATTAGCAACC
>JAQTSH010000259.1 GCA_028711405.1 Methanoregula sp. | reverse complement strand
GCCAGTGCCGGACTCCGGGTGCTGCTCAGCACCACGCGGGAGATTAAAAAAGCCGGGGGAAACGTGGCGCTTGTATCCCTTTCGCCCAAGGTCCGCCAGGTATTTTTGATCGGGGGATTCATGCAGATCTTTACGGTCTACAATACCCGGGATGAGGCACTGGCACAGATGGGAAAACAGTAAGCGCGATTGCCAAACGGTTTTTTTATTTTTTCGAATGTTGGATTTTGGTTCTTCTCCCGATTTAGGATGACATCAAATGAGTAAAAAGGCTGATTCAACCTGCATTTTGATAAATTCTGTAGAATTGGGGTTTTTGAGTTTGAAAATTCTGATCGTTTTTCTGCTAAAAAATTTAGTGATTGTAGATACACGTTGTGCCTTCCCAAATCTATCAAATTTTCCCCCGCAATTTCGTCGCTACGGGGGGGCACTGCGACCCCCCTTCGCTCCTCACTCTTCGGGACGTGCTCATCCTCACCTCGGTACGGTGAGGCAGTAATGAGGATACCTCCGCCGAAAAGCGGCTGAAATTCCTGGGGCTCATGATATATTTCCTGGATTTTTGAGCTGGGAAAAACTCTAAAAAATTTTCTCCTGAACTTGGAGAAGAGCCAAAAAATAAGAGTGCATTTTCCAGTACTACCGTGCCCGTGCCTGTACGCGGGGCTCGATGATCGTCCAGATCCAGTCCGCCAGTTCGCGGATGTTCTTTGTCTGGATGTAGATCTCGCCCGGTCCGGTGATCTCGGTCACGAACCCTTCCCCGCCGAGGATGGTCTCCTTGATCCCGCCGAACTTGGTCACTTTGTACTGGCAGGTGTCGCTGAACGCAACGAGGTGATGGTTATCGACAATCAGTCTCTCCCCCGCATTGAGCGTGTGCTTGTCGATGGCGCCAAAGGTATTGATGAAGAGGAGCCCGGTGCCCGTCACCTTGATCATGAACAATCCCTGACCGAAAAGCCCTTTCGTGAACCCCTGCCACTGGATGTCAAGGAGGACTTCGCGCTGGGACGCGACATATGCGGATTTCTGGATGATAAATCCCTTCTCCGGTCTCACCTCAAGCACATCGATGTCGCCGAGCGGGGCTGAGCTGAACGCCGCTTCCCCGGATGCTGCGTTTGCCGTAAAGTCGTTGATAAAAAAGGACTGCCCGCCTACAATCGTCATACCGAGCGTGCCCCAGAATCCTTTCTCCCGTTTATGGGTCTTCACTTCAAGCGTGGGTTGCATGTACGTCATCGCCCCGGCTTCCGCTGTGATGGCTTCTCCCGCAGTCAACTGTACGACAAGGAGCGAGTACGCGGGTTTGTACTTAATCTCATATTTCATGGTTACCAGTCCTTTTTTGTATCACTTTTATCGTTTCTTACGGCAAACAGAAGAGCGTTGTGTTTTTTTCCCCGTTGTGTCAGATGCAGAAACAGATGGCGGCAAGAGTAGTTTCGTCTCTCTTGAGCTGATACCTCAGGGGATCGCAGAATGAGAGGAACAAGGATCTGGATTTTATCATGTTCCCATTGATGGATGCGTGTCACACATCCGGGAGATCACATTGTTCATTCCTGTCGATCTGTCCGGGAACCAGAGAACCATCCAGGTTCCTCTGGGCAATGACTCACGAACAGGCGAATGACACGAATATTCCGGTGCGATCACGTCATGCAAATCAGGGATCAGATCTTACACGATCCAATGGCATCATACGCCGCCATGATATCGTTATCTGGATATTTGCGTTTACACGCAGACCGGTAATAGACTTCGAACGATTTCGTACATTCCCAGGGAATAAAACAATGCGTCCAACACCAACTTTCTGCAACCCCAATGATCCATTTACCGTTTACCATTGTGCCAGACATCACCTATAACTTCGACATCAATACCTGCATATTCGAAGAAATCGAATTCACCTCTCCCTGGCAGAATCCTCGTGACGAGTATCTGTTCAGGGTAGCGCGGGACCAGGACATGACCCGGTGGGAGGATCGATTACCGGTCTGTACGCTTCAGGCAGGCGACCATTTTTCTGCGTATCCATGCCGGTTCCCCTTGTGAATTTATGGGCTGATGACACATCTTCCATGCTCCTTCGCGAGCGGAACAACAAAAAAGTTACTGGAGAAAAAAGGATTTACTCGATCACAATCGACGGCTTAAAAGGCAGCGCAGTCGCTGCTTTCGCATGTCCGCTCGTCTCTGCATCGGTGATATGCACCGGCACGCCAAACTCCTTCTCGAGGAATGCCTGGGCAGCGACAAAGACCGCACGCTCGTCTATCGGTGCCGCACACAGCGGTTCCACGACATGCGGGGGCAGGCGGTGGATGAGGGTCGTGCACTGCTTCGCCGCATCGGTCGCTTCCCTGCCACGCTTCCGCATCGCATCATCTTTCATGATCTCTTTTAACACGGTGTTCCGGTCCGTCGACTTCGCGATGGTGACAAAGACCTCATGCTTCCATGCCGGTGCGAGTGCGATCGTGATCGACTTTGGCGTGATCTGGATCAATTTTTTTATCGACTCGATATCCTCAACCGTCCGGTAGAGCAGTTCCTCGGCAAGTTCGATCTTTGCGTTCACGAGCGCCGGGTCGGCAACGGGCCATGGGGCAAACGAGACAAGTCCCTCGCCACCCAGTTCCCGCCAGAGATGCTCACCCGTGAATGGGATGAACGGCGCGAGAAGCCGGGTCCAGACCGAGCAGAGCGTCGCAAGCTCCCGCGATCCTGCACGCCCGTCTGTGAGCCGGCGCCGGTACCACTTGAGGTCAGATTCGATGGCGAACGACGACTCCTGCAATGCCTGCCGGGTCTGGAAGTTCTCAAGAGCTGCCGTTGCACGGGCGATATGCTCCTGCAACCGGCTGACGAGCCAGCGATCGATGTCCTGGGGTTCGCCCCTGGCATCCTTCGCTTCCAGCACGGTGTTGTAGAACCGCTCGATCTGCTTCTTCGTCGAGATGACGAGCTCGTTTCGCCAGTCAAAGTCCTGCCAGGGTTCGGCACTGCCCATGAGGAACATCCGGACGGTATCAGCCCCGAACTCACTGACTGCATCCTCCAGTAAAAAGACGTTGCCTTTCGAGGATGACATCTTCGCACCGTTTAAAAGTCCCATGCCGAAGACGACCATGCCTTTTGGGAGTTTGTCCTTCGGGAAGATGGTCACATGGTGGAAGATCTGGAACGTCAGATGGTTCGAGATCAGGTCTTTTGCCGAGAACCGGAAGTCATACGGGTACCAGTAGAGGTATTCCTGCCGCATCGCGTCAAGTTTCTTCTTCACCGGTAAATCAGGGGATTTCTTACCGAGGAAGATATAGTCGAAGACTTCCGGGGTGAGATACTTTGGCTCGATCTCCCGGATCCGGTGGGCGATCGTGTAATACGCCATGTAGACCGTGGAGTCCGAGAGCGGTTCGATCAGTTGGGTCGTATCCCATGGGAACCGGG
>JAQTSH010000258.1 GCA_028711405.1 Methanoregula sp. | reverse complement strand
GTTGTCGTGATGACCGACTGGACGATCGTGTTGAACGCCGTTACGTTCCCGATCGGGTTCGCGAGTTCGCGGACTGCGCTCTTTACATTTGTGCTCTGTACGAAATCTGCCATATTTTTTTCCTCCTTGTTTTTTGTTTTTGTTTTTGTTCTGACTTCTGCTCTGTCTCGGGGCGCCCTTTGACATACTATTATAGGCGTGCTCTGGAGATGGGTCTGGATGAATACATTTCAAGACTGCAAAATGAAGTTTGTTTTATCAGCTGATTGGCGAACGGGGCGCGATGGTGGCGCCGGGGGTTTTAACAAAATGGGATATATCCGGTGTTTTTTTTTCACTGGAATTTTGCGATACTACACTCGAACGGAGCTTTGCCCATAGCCAGCGTGAGATTTCCCGTAGATTCAAAATAATAATATCAGCGGAGTTCCGGAACCAGGATAATGGAATTTTTGGATGCCTTGCACCGGTTCCGTACCGGATCCCAAAATTCCGCGTTCCACGGTTATAGGGATTGCATGCAGGTCCTAACTCAATCTTCCATCTTACCCACAATAAATAGCGATGAGGTTCTTTTTCCACGACCGGATAAGAGCCGAAGTTTTTTATATGGTCAAAAATCCTAAAATTGGAGAAGAGCCAAAGAAAACATCTCATTATGTAATCTAACCGTGTCCGCACAAAGCGGAATAGTTTATGACGATTGACCAATGACATAATAAGGAGGACTTATACAATGGGCGAAAAGAAACAGAGAGAGAAGAAGACAAAGAACCTGACCAAGGCACTCGCGATCATTGCCGGGGTGTTGTTTGTCATTCTGATGGTGGTCTCCTCGATGGGAACCGGGTGGATCACCGGTCTATCCGGTGTAAAACCCGGCGATGTTGTTGTACTGGATTATACGTTAAAAGATGCAAACGGAAATCCCCTCGTCACCTCAGACCAGACACTCTACCGCCAGATCATGGCATCCGGGTATGATGTACTCCCCTCCAAACAACTGACGATCACGGCAAACCAGTCACTCACGCACCCGATCTATCCGGTGCAGGTCTACACCACCCAGTCCGGTTGGGCGAACCAGTACGGGATTTTTGCCGGCGAATACAACGCGATCGGGTCAGGCATCCTTGGGATGAAAGTGGACGAGAAGAAGACCCTCCCTGTGGACAATGGTATGCCCATGACCCAGTTCTGGTCGGTTGACCAGCTACGGGAACGCAAACTGAACCTCTCGGATGTACAGGTCGGGTACGTGATCCCGCTCGGTGTCTCCGAGAACCAGGAAGCGGCGACTGAAAACTCGACCGCCACATACTATGTCCGCCTCGGTGAGGTCACAAACAAGACCACCGATGGCGTGACGATCGATTTCGCCCACCCGATCATCGATGTCAGTATCGTCTCGATCAACAAGCGCTAACGAGCGCCACCCATATCTTTTTTATTTGTTCCGACCATCTCTTCTGCATGGCAGTGCGCGTGATCTGTTTCTCTCAACCGGGGTGCATGGGCTGCATGGAGCAGACCCCGATCAATCTGGAAGTGGGAAAGATACTCAAACTGGAGATTGAAGAGATCGACGCGGTGAAAAACCCGCAGTACATTCAGGAGTTTCACCTGAAAGTGACACCCACTATCATCGTCATCCGGGATGGCGAGGTCAAAGAGCGCTTCGAAGGGGTTGTCCAGCGCGAACAACTGGAAAGCACACTGAAAAAATACCTGTGATGGCAGACGCACATCCACGATCACGGGTTCACATCAAAAAGGATACATCCGGTTTCGTGCCGGCAGCAGATGAACCGGTTCCGGTACGGGCGAACCGGAATGCCGGGTGTATCGCAACGCGCACGAAAGATTATGAACGGTACCCGTAGATCCGCTTGATCCGGTGGGCGATCGTCTTCCATCCTTCTTTTCGCATCAGCGGTCCATCGCGGAGCTTCAGGTGGGAGATCTTGAAGCGTTTGCCATCGACAACATACTTCTCCCCGATGACAAACTCAGTCTCTCCATCGCAGTCCATATACAGCGGGAGGGTCTTTCGCCCATCGTGGACGGAGATTTTGACAACGACCTGGTCGATCGTCCTCGTCCAGAGGGTCGTGATCGTCGTTGCCTTCGCACGCTGGACGCGCTTTTCCCCGCATTCGATGGAGCTGACTTCAACGCCATACGCCTCGTCGCCAACCTCCGCGACCAGGTGATCATCAACAAAACATTCGTCATCTTCGGCAAATTCGATCAAGCCGACCATGGAGGTCCCTTCACGGGACACGATCGTCTTTACGACAATCGATCTCGGCTCGCGTTCTCTGGGGACATGGTAATGGTGCCCGCACGCGGTGCACCGGACGAGGCGGTCCCGTGATTCGGAGACGACCTCGTGTTCAGTCTCGTCTTTGCACTCCGGGCAGTCAAGGGTGATAAACATTGAATATGAATGGCAACCCTCACATTATAAAGCATGGAGGCGCAGGAAGAGATCCGGTGCCGGGGGCATCCCCGCGTCCTTGGCACACACCCGACAACATTTGAGGTAACCCGGGAACCGCACCTCACGGAGAACGGGAACTGTATCATCGGAACTGCGGCGGATAAAGGCTGCGCCGGACTGTCGCCGGCATTCAGGCTTGTCCTGGCACACGATGACGCAGTCCTCATCACCCGGCTTGCCTGTGACGGGATCGATGTTGAGGTCCGATCCTGTGGCTCGTCGCAATTCACGCTCGATCACCCGACAGACCTTGTCTGGCGGCGGAGCCGGTTCGTCTGCGGAAGAACGATCGGGATCCTGTCGGATCAGGTAGCTGTCACGCTACCCCGCGACCTGATCCATGCGCTCGCGAAGGGAAAAGAGATGGTCGTGACCCTCGTGGCTACGCGTCCCGGCTGAGTGTTGTAATCTTCACTTCCGCCTCGGTAAGCAGCGTCTCGCACTGCCGGACGAGCGCGGCGCCCTGTTCGTAGAGCCGCATGCTCTCCTCAAGACTCGTGTTCCCGTCCTCAATCTTACCGATAATCTGTTTTAACAGTTCGATCTTCTGTTCGTACGTCTCAGTCATGTTCCACACGCTCCACGCAGACTGTGCTCCTGCCATCGTAGAACCGGATCCCAATCCGGTCGTCTTTTTGTATGGCACAAACCGACCTGATCACGGTTCCCTCTTTCTCTGCTACGCAATAGCCCCGCAGGAGCAGGGCTCGCGGGCTTTTGCCCTCCAGCACCGCGCTCATCTCACGCAGGGAAAGACGCTGGCGCTCACACTTCGTCACCGCTGCGCGAACCAACCGGTCCGAGAGATCCACGGTGTACTGTTTCTTCTCCTCCACCCGCCGGCTGAAGCGTTGCGGGCGCAGGCGATCCCGGAGATCTGCGATGTCCTCCTGAGCCCGGACGAGTCGTGAAGCGAGCGCTGTATCCATCTGGGTCTTCTTACTCCGCAACCATTCACGCAGCT
>JAQTSH010000257.1 GCA_028711405.1 Methanoregula sp. | reverse complement strand
TCAGTTCGGTCAGCCTGACATCATCCACCATCTCCTACTGCAACGCAGGGAACGGGGGCGATGGCGGTCCCGGCATCTCGGGTGGGAATGGGGGCAGAGGCAATGCCGGTGGTTCCGGCGGGGGTGTTGCCCTGGTAGCCAACACCAGTTCGGTCAGCCTGACATCGTCCACCATCTCCTACTGCAACGCAGGGAACGGGGGCGATGGCGGGAATCTTTCAGAATCTAGCGGGGGCGATGGCGGGGTTGGAGGGCGCGGCGGTGCCATCTTTACCTCCTCGGCAGGAACGCTCTCGGTCAATTCGTCGACACTGGACAACTGCTTTGCAGGAAACGGCGGCAATGGGGCAAATGCCGGCACCCATCGCGGGGGCAATGGCGGGAGCGGTGGCGCTATCTGGACATCCGGAAATATTACGGCAGTGTCATCCTCCTTTACCGGCTGTTTTGCAGGAGTCAACGGCACAGGCAATAGCACCGGGATTCCCGGAACAGGCTCTGCCATCTTTACTACCCGTGGCGGCACGCTACGGTTTAACCGGGTGTACAGCAGCAAACCGGTGGGCAGCCTTGTCTTTGCTCTTGATACATTGGATGCTCTGAACAACTGGTGGGGTTCAAACAGTAACCCGTCAGGGTTGTATAATACAACATACAACCCCTGGCTTGTTCTTGGGGGCACAGCCACACCCCCGGTTATCAACCTGACAGGGGCATCCGCGATCCGGGCAAACCTTACCTGTGATTCTGATGCCACCTGTCACGATCCGGCACTGGAGCATGTACCGGACGGTGTCCCTCTACAATTTACACTGACCTCTGGGAAAGGCACCCTGTCACCGTCAGCCAACAGGACGGTTGACGGGAGTGCCGGCACAAGGTTCTCCCCTCTAGCCCCCGGGATAGCAACGGTCAATGTCACCGGGGATCACCAGAGCATTTTCGTGTCGGTGCCCGTTATCGGGAATGCAACAGATCTTGCACGGATGACCCTTCCTGACTCCTCACTCTACCAGAACACCGATACCCGGATCCCGATCAGCGTGATGCATCTTACCGCGGGAACCGGCATGTCCTTCAACCTCACGTATGATCCAACCGTCATCCGGATCAATGAGATCACCTTAAACGAGTCCTATGCCTCCGCCAGCAGCCTCGAAGTGAACGCCACCCCCGGATTAGTCCGTCTCAGTCTCACCTGTACTGATGGCATCACGATCGGTTCAGCGGTGCCGCTCTTCCTCCTGAACACGACCGGCACTGGGGCAATCGGGTCGTTGACCCCCCTGGCACTCCATCATGCACAGTGGAGTGAGGGCTCGTTTGTCCCCCTGCCGTTCGACACGGTTGATGGGTCCGCACTCGTCTACCGGATCCGTGGAGATCTGAACGGGAACGCGGTGGTCGATATCGGGGATACTGCGAAAACCGCGTTTATGGTAGTCAACCGCATCCCCCACCTTATTCCGGATGCAGACTTCAATAATAATGGCAGGATCGATGTTGGGGACGCATCGAAGATCGCCCGCTATCTCGTAGGGAAGATCGCAGAACTGTAATTTATCACTCCCTTTTTCTGCCGTGATGGGCGGGCGGACTCTTTTCGTGTTTTTATGCGGTGCGGGTAACTGCACGTCGCACCCAATATGCTTTTTGCACTATTCCGGGCTCATGGGTTTTGGACGTAGGGGGATCGTCATTCCCTTACGGCAAGGGACGATGGAAAAAAGTGAATTGGATCCCGGTGCATCAACAGACCGTGTCCATTGTTACGACCGGTTTGGGGGAAGGGAATACCCGGATATAGTCTGCCACAATCGAGGTATTCGACCCGAATGCATTCGTTGCGTTCAGGGACACGGTATAGTTCCCGGGACTCGTATACGTGTGAACCGGATTCTGCATCGTCTCATTTGCCGATACCCCGTCTCCGAACGACCAGTTCCATTCTGTCGGAGTGTTGTTCGAGGTGTCCATAAACGTGGTGTTCAGAGGAGCTGTGCCGTTGACCGGGGTGCCTGTGAAATGGGCTACCGGGGCAACAGGCACCGGATCATATGTCCACTGGAAGACCGGATACCCCCCGAATTCCCCGTCTGGCTGCGACATTTTCCAGACACTGGTGAAATTCCAGCCGGCATACGAACTGGCATTCTTCATCCCCGTTGTGTTTTTTCCGGTCCCGCCATACCCGGCGATTCCCGCATCCGTGTTCCAGTATGACGAGTTGATCGAGCCGGCGAACGTTGATGTCCCGAATAGTTTTACACCCGCTGAATTTGTCCAGATGTTCTTCGCGAGACTGTACGCGTTATCCCCGCCGCCAAATCCTGCGATACCGCCGTTCCTGTACAGGGAACTGTTGGGTACTGTGTTGTTATACCCGGCACAATCGATATACCCCCCGGAAAATGATCCGGCAAACTCCCCGGTGAAACCCGTGGTACCTGTAACGGGTGTAACAACCGACGAATTATAGATCAAAACCCTGTCCGCTAACGTCTGGTCATGATTATACGCGCCATATGCGCCATCCAGTCTCCCGACAAGGACCCCGGCATTTGCCTCCCCTGAAAACGTATTGGTGACCGAGGCGTTGTAGAACGTGACGTTGAGAAAGATCGTCTTATCGATATTGTTCTGCCCGTACCCGATAAAACCTGCCCCGGTGTTATACGCATCCCCGTAATTCCCGCTGACAAGGAGGTGGGAAATCCGGTATCCGTTCCCGTCCAACTGGAAATTGATCTCTCCTGCCGTTTTCTGGGAGATCGGTTCCCACGCGGGCTCTCCCAGGCAGTTGATATCGCTCATGAGGATATAGTAGAAGGATGAACCATTCCGTATCTCGTTCATCTGCGTATACGTGGTGATCTGGTACGGGTCGGCACTCGTTCCTAATCCCGCCCCGGAAAAGGCAGGAACCGCTGGTACCAACGCCGCCATCACCAGCACTACCATCCAGAAAATGTATGACTTCATCGTCTCACGTACTGTTCATTTGTTTGTATGGACATCTGGTTCCAACAGCATAAAGGTATGTAGGGTCACTATCTCTTTTCTGGTACTGCACGGTTCAGGATGTACTGAAACAGTGGGGATATACCTGAAAAACGTGGAAGTGATCCCGTCACAATCCCGGGAGCTTCCCAACGAGATAACAGGCGATCATCGTTGCATCGCCGACATCGATCACGCCGTTATTGTTGAAGTCCGCATCCGGGACGAGATCCGGGGTCAGCTTGACGACCATGTAAGCAGTCTTTGCCGTGTCGCCGATGTCCACCCATCCGTTCCCGTTGAGGTCGCCACGGATCCGGTAGATGAGGATGGACCCGTTGACCGTTTCGAGCGGTTGACTCCCGAACGAGGTATTGCTCCACATCGCATGACCGAAGACGAGCGGTGTCGAGGCGCCGACCGGCCCGGTGCCGGTTGTGTTCAGGAAGAGGAGCGGCACCGGTGCGCCGA
>JAQTSH010000256.1 GCA_028711405.1 Methanoregula sp. | reverse complement strand
TTGTAGCCCGGGACACCGGGATGTTGACCGAACCGGTCGCTATCGTATGGACGGATAAAAAACCAAAAGGAGCCCTCGAATTCAAAACCGGTGTTTGGGGTTGCGTCATGTGGCTGTTCGCGAAAGTCGCCCATGACGGGCGGACAGCGGTCTTTTCCCGGGAGACGATCGGGTGTGCCGGGGGTGCGATGGGACTGGGGTTCGGGCGACCCTTCGCGCAGCACGTCGGGCGAACGGAAGATGGATTCTCGTGTTTCCTCTCAAACGGGGCAGCGTGCGCACCGGACCGTGAAGAGTACGAAGGGATTATTGACCGGAGTCCGGATGCCCGTCACAAAAAGATGCTGCGTGAAGGGGAACGCCTGATGAAAGACCCGGCGGTCGTTAAAAAGTTTCTCGCAAACCTTCCTGTCTTCGATGTGAAGGAGAAATATATCGTATTCAAACCCCTGTCCCAGGTCGAAGAGGGTGAAATTGTGCGGAGTGTTGTGTTCTGTGCCGATGCCGACCAGATCGCCGCCCTCTCGATCCTTGCGAATTACCGCACCGGAGCGGTACGTGATGGGATCATTGTCGCAGCCGGCGCAGCAGGGTGCCAGGCGCTGGGTGTCTGCACGTATGCAGAGGAGAGGAAGGTAATGCCCCGCGCAGTGGTCGGGCTCACGGATATCTCCGCACGAAAGGCAGTGAGGAACGTATTGGGAAATGACAAGCTCACGTTTTCAGTTCCCTACAGTCTATACAAGAAGATGGAATCTGATGCCCCGGATAGTTTCCTCCAGTTGGATCTCTGGAAGGAAATCAGGGATTCGGCGTGAGGTCAGAACTACGGCATTGAGTGTGAAAACCGGCATCGTTTTATCTCTTTTGGAACCTGCACGAACCTTTTTACCCATGCCCACGAATCTCCAGATATGGTGAAAAGATGGATCTGTCAGAATGTGTAAAGTTTGCCAATGAGAACCCGGTGACCTATGTCGGAACGGTTGAGGGAGATCAGCCACGGGTCCGGGCGTTTGCCATGTGGTTCGCCGACCCGACGGGTTTCTATTACCACACCGGGACACCCAAACGGGTCTTTTCGCAGCTGAAGAAGAACCCGAACGTCGAGCTCTGTTTCTATGCGCCCGGTTCGCAGGGTGCCGGGAGAATGATGCGGGTGAGTGGCAAGGTGGAGTTTTTGGTGGACCAACCCCTTGAGGATCGGCTCAACCGTGACCGTCCATGGGTGCAGGACTTATTGAAAAACGCCCCGACGGGTGCCAAACTTGCGATCTTCCGCGTGGCTCATGGAGAAGCGTATTTCTGGACGATGGAGAACAACATGCGGGAGCAGGACGCGCCCCGTGTGAAATTCTGAGCTGAAGACCGGCATACCGGCTCCTATTTTTTGATCCTGCACCTGCCTGGCACGGGGCAGCTTGTGACCTGTCGTTCGCGTTCACTTCTTGTGGGTCCAGACTGCGACCCAGCGCGGGAGTGGGAGCGGGGAGGAATTATGACAATACGGTCACGGGAACATCTAGGACGAGACCCTGATCCTATACATGATTCCAGAGCTGAGTACATGACGGAATTTGAAAAGTTTGTCGAATGAAAACGAACTGGTCTTCATTATGCGAAACCGTACAGTTCATCGAGGTTAGTATGGAATTGACAGTCATCATCGGATATATTGCCGGTACACTCACGACGGTCTCGTTCATCCCCCAGGTCGCACGG
Source organism: Methanoregula sp. (assembly GCA_028711405.1). Lineage (GTDB taxonomy): Archaea > Halobacteriota > Methanomicrobia > Methanomicrobiales > Methanospirillaceae > Methanoregula. The sequence goes on along the minus strand of JAQTSH010000256.1, from coordinate 1,753 downwards.
GCATGGAAACTGAAAGAGACCCGTGACCTCTCGCTTGCGATGCTCACTCTTTTTGCGCTCGGGGTAACTCTCTGGGCAGTCTATGGATTCTGGATTGATTCCCTGCCCATCATCGCCGCAAACGTGATCTCGCTCGTCCTGATCCTCGTTTTGCTCTGGCTCAAACTGAGATACCATTAACCCTTTTTTTTAGCTAGAGGTTCCTGTATGCCCCGAATGGGGAATACACCCTCGCGGGCAGCGTGAGCGAAAAAGTTACCGGAAAAAAAGTGTTTAATCCTGGAGGAGTACCAGGCAACCGCCGATCTTATCATGGAGCCCCTGCTTCTTCTTTGTGAGCCCGATCATGATAAACCCGATACAGATGATCACAAGCGAGATGAATTTCCCGAAGTGACGGAGCGTTGCCCGCGCAAAGGAGATCCGGTCGCCGTCAAGATCCGTGACTGCCGCATGCATCAGCACCTTGCCGGGCGTTGCCTGACTGCGGGAGGACTCGAACCCGGCAAAATACACCCAGGGGATTACGACGATGAGCATACCGAGCGCAGCAACGATCGGACCCATCGCGGCATCCACCGTTCCCGCCTCTGTGAGTTCCGCGATCGGAGCATGGTTGACCGTGAGGTAATAGGTGTACCTGATCCCGCTGATCAACCCGAAGAAAGCGATAATGACACTTCCGATAACGAGAATGAGAATGAGATCGATAATAAACGCGACAAACCGCCTTGCGAAACCGGCGTAAACGCCGATTGCGGGTGCCGGTTCCTCTTCTGGCGTGGCGACAGATTTTACCGGAACGGATTCGATATCCGCGCCGCACCACTGGCAGAATTTACCGGAGGCATCGGTTTCTTTCCCACATTTTGGACAGAACATTCCTTGTACTCCTGATATGTAAATTTAATCCGGGTGTCCATTTTAATTTAACTGTTCTTATCTTCTGTTCCGTGCATAATACATGCCCGGAATTGTGCATTTTATAGTCTAATGGCAATAAATTCTTGTTCCACGCGTACCGGTAGTCCATCTGAAAATGCCTCCCCGTCCCTTCTTCACGTACGTTCGTGCCATCAGGATCGCTGGGAGGGTCACATGGATCAGGAATGACGCACTATGGTAACCGGCAGTAAAAATGGAAATATGAGTATACCCCCGAAGAGAATTTGGTATATCCCATTATAGGAAAACCTGCATAGCGTCCGTCCGAAGAAAATCAGGGAACCGGGCTTCAATTCCTGATACAAAACCTGATACAAAAATCGCAGAGTCCGGGTAGTTCACCGGTGTTTTTATCGCGGAACACAAATCAGAAATAGCACGGAGATGAAAGCAATTTCCATGAACCGTGCACGCATCCTAGTTGCCGTTATCCTGCTTGCCTGCTGTGCGCTGATCGCAGGATGTACGAGTCCGACGGCAGCAGAGTTTAAACCTGTTGAGACGACTGCAACGATAGTCCCCGCGACAAGTGTTCCCACCACCACCCCGACACCGGAGGTCACGCTTGACCTTGTGGTCACCATGCCGCCTGAGCAGTACGTGGATCTGCAGCTGACCAAGGATCGCACGAACGGGGAGATTCATCTCCTGTATAATGGGGGCAAAGGAGAGATCTATGTTCAGAAGATACGGATGAAGGTCACGCTCTCGGATGGCACCGTCATCGATCAGTACATGGATGACGGTAAAAAACCCCGGCGCGGCGATGATATGATCGTCCAGGGTACCCGGGGCAGTGATCGCTGCG
>JAQTSH010000023.1 GCA_028711405.1 Methanoregula sp. | reverse complement strand
AACACAATTGCGTGTGCATCTGCGCCGGGCATCGATCAGGATTACGTATCAGACCCGGTCTTCTGGTAATTGTTAGTATGATCTAATGGCGCACCACGTTTCATAAAAATATCGACTCTGTCAATGCAGTCGTCATGGGTACCTGCCCCGGCTCGCGCTATTGGCTCCTGCAAAAAATAATTTTCCCTGTGCGGCAGTGGAGGCTTAAACACTATGTTTATCACAGAAATAAGGCAATATGATATCGCAGTTACGTAGTGCGATAGTAGTCTAGCGGCAGGACAGGAGCTTCCCAAGCTTCTAACCCGGGTTCGATCCCCGGCTATCGCATCCCTTTATGGACACGCTTCCCGAACGCTCTGCCATGCGGATCATTGCCGAGAACCGCAAAGGGGTCCTGCGCGATATTGCGACCGTGATGGCGGAGCACAACGCGAACATCGTGATGATCACGCAGGAACTCTTCGAGACGGGTCCGTATTCCGGCAAGGCAGAACTCTATTTTGAATATGAAGCCGGCGAAGACGATGACCGGCAGAAACTTATCGAGGACCTGATCACGATCCCCTCGGTGAATGACGCAAAATCCTACCAGCCGTTCGGGCATATCTTCGGTTCGCGTGTGATCATTATCGGAGGCGGCGCGCAGGTAGCCCAGGTGGCGATGGGTGCCGTGAACGAAGCCGACCGGCATAATATCCGGGGCGAACGGATCTCGGTGGACACGATCCCGCTGGTCGGGGAACGCACGCTCGCCCTTGCGGTCGATGCAGTCGCCCGGCTCCCCCGCGCGGCAATCCTTGTGCTCGCCGGATCGATCATGGGCGGGGAAATTTCAAAAGCGGTCGACCGCGTGCGGGACGCAGGGATTCCGGTCATCGCGCTCCGGATGGCGGGCACGGTTCCGGAACACGCGGATCTGGTCGTCACCGATCCGATCCAGGCAGGGGTCTTTGCCGTCATGCACGTCAGTTCAAAAGCGGTCTTTGATATCAACCGGGTCCAGGGTCGTGAATTTTAATGGACATCATCGAACGTGCTGTCTCGGTGCTGATGCAGGACGGGTTGATCGTCTATCCCACCGAGACGGTGTACGGTCTGGGTGCGGATGCGCTCTCAGACGAAGCGATCCGGAGGGTCTACGAAGCGAAGATGCGGGATCCGGGAAAGCCGATCTCGATCGCTGTCGCTGATTTCGAGATGCTGGCGGTTGTCGCGCATATCGATGCCCGGATGCAGGAGTTCATCTCGGTGTTCCTGCCGGGACCGGTGACGGTGGTGGTTCCGGCGCGCAGGATCCTGCCGGATATCCTGACCGGCGGCACCGGGCATATTGGGATCCGCATTCCGGCACACCCGATCGCCCAGCAGGTGATCGAACAGTTTGATGCGCCGATCACGGCAACGAGTGCAAATCTCTCCGGGGCAAAAGATCCGGTGACAGTGGAAGAGTGTACTGCGCCCCATGACCTGTTCATCGATGGCGGAAAGTTGCCCGGCACCCCAAGCACGGTCGTCGACCTGACGACTTGGACGATCATCCGGCGCGGGACACAGGCGAAAGCGATCGAAGCGTTTCTGGAAACGCACTGAGGTTTTGATTGTGCTGCCCATCCGTCTGCGAGATTTTATTTGTGATCCGGATGGCTGGATTTATGCGGTCTCGACCTATGACAATGAAGAGCGCGTCGGGTGTGTGCTCCGGTATGTGCCGGATGAGCAGGGGGAGCGGGCAGATCCATCCGGCAGGCGGTACAAAAAGTATGATTTCGAAGATGCGTTCGCGTTCATTCAGGAGCACAAACCGCAGTACGCGCATCTCGTCCAGCGCATTCCGCTGGGGGATGTGCGGCGGATACTTAAACCGGACGAAGAGATTGGACGGATAGCGACAGTGCATCCCCGCGTGAAAAAACTGCTCGCGCTCATCAACCTGCCTCCCGGGACAATCGGGTGCACCGGTTCTTTGTTGTGCCAGCTGGAGAACGATGCGTCGGATATCGACATGGTCGTGTACGGGAAAGACTGGTTTACCGCGCAGGCACGGGTGAAGCAGGGTATCCGGGCGGGTACGATCGAAGGGCTTTCACCGGCGATGTGGCGCAAGGTCTATGACAAGCGACAGCCTGAGATCCCGTACGAGGAGTTCGTGCGCCATGAATCGCGGAAATGGAACCGGGGGCAGATCGAAGGCACCTATTTTGATATTCTGTATACCCGGTCGTATGACAATTTAGCGAGTATTCCCATCGGGAGAGGGAAGGTGATCGGGAAGAGGACGATCGAAGCGACCGTGACGGATGCCTCGCTCGCCTTTGACAGCCCGGCGGTGTATGAGGTCGATCACGAATCAGTGACAAAGGTGCTCTCCTTCACCCACACCTACAGCGGGCAGGCGCTTGCGGGGGAAGTGATCGAGGCGTGCGGGGTCTGCGAAGAGCACGGGGACGAGCAGTGGCTTATCGTCGGAACGACCCGTGAGGCGCGGGGTGAGTACATCCTCTCCCGCACGCTCGTTGAATCACCCGAATAATCCTCTAGAGCAGTTCAGACAGCCGGTGTCCCCCGCTCTCGCACCGCTCTTTATGCCGGCACCGGTTGCAGGGCGCGTTCAACGGGTGGTGTGGGACTGTACCCTCCCGGATCGATCGGACCGTGTGGAGGGTGGCAAGGAGCTGGCGCCGGTCCCGGGGCTGCACCGTATGAAACCGCGCCACACCGTCCGGGATATATTCCACGTATCCCCCGGTAACCGCTGCACCGGTCATCTCTTCGAGGCAGAGCGCGTAGCCTGCGATCCGGAGCCGGTCCGCGGCATAGGTGCCGAACGGCAGAGCGCCAGCTGCACGGATCACCGAGAATGCACCATCCGGTGTGATCCGGTCGACCATGCCAACAATTCCCTGTTTCGTGGAAACGACCGGGACATCGGTCTGGACCGCAGGTTTCCACGCGGTAACAGAACACCGGGCGACACAGGTCTCAAGAAACGCCCGTTGCGCCGGATCGATTGCCGGATGTACTGCCTGCACCTCTTCCCAGATGGCGTTTGCACACAGCTCGCTTCCAAGGTGATAGGAGAGCTGCTTGCAGACCGCATACCGGTCGGATTCGGTGCGGGGCTCGTTGCGTTCAAGATAGTATCGCATCGCGCACGAATGGCAGTACACGAGATCCGAGACCGCAACCGACTCCCCTTTTTCCGGCAGAATGATTCCTCCAGAGATCGTGGTAGAGCATCCCGGATAAACTTATTGGAATCAATCGGGGTTGTTGCACGGTGTTCGGAGGCGGCGACCGGATAACCATCTTTTCATACGAAGAGGGCGCATCTTCTATCCATGACTGCACAGGAAATCTCAGTGAATATTCCCCCGACTCTCGATCCCGTCTACAGTAATATGATCCAGATCGCGTACAAGGAGGATGAGTTCACGTTCCTCTTCCTCCACCAGCTCCCGCAGGTGAACCAGGCGCGGGCGAAGGCAATTGTTTCCATCACGCCGAACCACGCAAAGAACCTGCTCGCGGTTCTCTCAAAGACTGTCGCAGACTTCGAGTCGAAGTTCGGAACGATCAACAGTCCACCCGATAAGCAGACCATCGAGAATGTGACGGCGCTGCGCGGATATTCCTGATCCTTAAACGTCGGTGCTTTTCGCATCCGAAAGACACATACATCACGAGTCTCACGCCCGGGTTTTAAGGAAGATCCCCCATCTTTCGAGGGTCTGAAAGGGGTGATGGGATTCGTGTCCTTCATTAGGTTTATTACGGCACACGCCGATATTGTGAGGTATTGCGCCGCCGTGGCTTAGCGGCATAGCGGCTGATTCGTAATCAGCAGGTCGAGGGTTCAATTCCCTCCGGCGGCTCTCTACATTCTCCTTTTGCGACTCACCTTGGGCTTTATCTTCTGTATAGGGCAGTTTACACTCACCATTGGCTACTTCTCTGTCGATAGTGGTTAATATGGGATTTGACATACCTTGAGGCAGTTTAAACTCTTTATCTTCCAACGCGACAAAGAACCCACCATCCACCTTGTAGAATCTTAGCTACTGACCAATGAGCGAGGCATCGTAACCCCAAGGCATCCTAATGTAAGGCGCAGAGAATCATTTCTTTGGAGCCATTAGTTTAAACTCTGTAGATGAGATAAGTTCCATGATTATACTTTGATCGTAATCCTGAAACCTTAAATGTATTGTTAATGTAGAAATCAATACACAAATGCTATCATATACAGAATAGATGAAGGTTTATGGACGATTTTGTCGTAATCATCGTAAGTGTCACTTTCACATCCGCACTATGGGGAGTTATCTTAAAATTATTTGGGCAGGGGTATTTAGATAAACTGAATAGGGATTGGAAAACCAAGCAAGAGAGAGAGATTATCGAATTGAAGTCTTCCCTTAAGAAGGAAGAAGAAATTTCAGCAAATCTTTTAAAACTATACAAATCTTCTTCGGATGAAATTCAAAAAAAGAGAATATCTGCTGCGTCTGAACTGTGGGATATCGCGATGGAAGCGCAAAAAACAGCATCACATCTTTCATTCTATGATATTTTGTTAGATTCTGAATATAAAAACCCCAAAAATCAAGTGCTGATAAAAAAAATTTCCAAATTATTGATGCCAGAAATGGAATACTATAAACATTTAGAGCCACTTACCATAAAAGAAAAAAAATTACGTTTATTTGTCAGTGATGAAACTTGGAAAATTTTTCACGTTTACACAGGATTTATTACACGATTATTGTTTGATATATATACAAATGTAAGAGATAACAAGGAAATTCCGAACTGGAAAGATAATGAAAATACAAAAAAATTTTTGAATTTGGCATTTTGTGATGATGATTTAGAGAAAATTTATCAAATGCCAATAGGTGCATATGGAGTAATATTTTCCTATCTAGAAGAACGAATGATTATCGAGATGAATAAGTTATTTTCTGGAGAATATGTTATCCGTGATCAAAAGGAGTTATTAAAGAGAATTAATGATGAAGAACCCAATCAGATTTTGACTTTAAACGATCTTTCTGACAGACATGCATTTCAATTAAAGAAAAGAAATTTTTGATAACAATCACTTACTTTTCCTCCTCATCAACGTCACATAGGGAACCTTGATCTTCTCGACTATCTCCTTATAATTCATCCCTTCTTTATGAAGTAACTCAACATACTTCCAATCAATCTCCTTGTAAAGTCGTCCACAATCCTTGAAAACAAACGCTAGAGGTTATAGTAATGATGAGAATTTTATGACTATGATTTATCTGCGACATGGACAGCTTGAACTAGACTTACTCATGTGAAATGTCGGAGAGCCTAGATTTATTTGTCAAGATGGTGTGGATGGCATTAATTCTTCAATAAGTTTTACAATATACAAAGTTAAAGCAGCAAGCATTACAATCGATGCAATAAATAGAAGTATTTGTGCAATGGGAGTGGGTTTAGCGGGGTTGTGATTTAATAAATCAAAAAGGGAACCGGTGAATAGTCCTCCAAATACGCCCGCCCAAACACCCATTATTAAACCCCATAATACCATAGCAACATCTTTTTTTCCGGTTTTTCTCTCGTCAGAAACGGTGATAATTTTTTGCGGCAATACTATTGACTTGGGGGATTTGAGATCTTTCGTTAACTCATCTAACTTATTCAAAATTTTTTCAGAGTCATTCTCTTGTCTGACGAAAATAATCACCGTTAATGCTACTGCCAGAAGTGCAATTCCTACTCCGTAATAAGGATCATTTATCGGCTTTAAAAACGCGAGAAGAAATCCAAGTAACGCTAACAAAATGGCAGCGGTGATATAACCTTGATTCTTCTTTGTCACTCCTGTCTCTCTCTTGCCACCGTATATTCCAATTATTATCATCGTCTCTAATAGGATGAGCATCAACAAAGCGCCAAATAAATAATCATTCAATTCCATCAGGTTCCCTCATTAACGATCTCAACGTTGCCCCAACACGCCAAATGCCTAGCGTAAACATTCTCTGGCAGGAATTCTTGTAACTCGTCCACCCAATGCTACTACATCCGTGTGTCATGATGAAATTCTTGTTGGCATCGCTAAACCCGATCTCATCACTCTTTTGCTCAAAATACTTTCTCATATCCATTAACTCTAATTTTCCAGCAGTATTCTACATCATTTGATGATTACGATACAGCGACAATGCAGTTTCGTAGATGCTAAACATCTTTTCATGGTTTTTCCTGTCTTCAATCAATTTTGTTAGATAAGGGATCACCAAGGATGTAACGGAACCCAGTGTTCCATTTTGATCTTGTCCTGTTTGGCTTCAACATTTAGGACAGGTGGATTTTGAGCAAGAGCAATTCTAAACTGTCCTACAGTCAATCGTGATGCCGATACGGGGCGCTGATCTGGATATGCCAAGAATATGATAAAAGATACATGCCTAAATTTGGATTCATCGGAAAGTGTCGAACTCCTATTGATCGCGCATATAGCGGATGAAATGTCCTCATTACAGGCTGGATCATAACCCCATGAAAGCAATAAAACAACCTCAATTTGCGGATATTTTCTTCCGGAGTTTATAAGCAACTGCCCTATTTTCTAGTTGTGACCCAGCCTGATTAATGATAATCCGCGCAGTCATCATCTTCCTCTCCCGTCTACTCTTTGGCTTCCAAAATATATCAGAATACTAGCAAGTGTAGGATCATCCCTACCTTGTGCTAAATACTTGATGAAGTTCGCAATGTAGATGTGAGTCTGTGCCTTATGGGAATCCGAATGTTTCTCATCACTCCAAATCCTTGAAGATAGTGTCAGGAGGATCTCTTTTGAGATATGCCCGTTAGTCTCGCAGATAAAAAAGTTCAACACCCGTTTTATCGTATTTCAGTGCTCTTGTAAAGACCATTACATTGCAGGGCAAAATAGCCTCTTAAATCAGATTCGTCAAATATCCATGTCCGAATAGGCAATTCGTAATCAGCAGTTCGACAATTCAATTCCCTCCGGCGGCTCTCCAATTTTAGGTTACATTCTACATCACGGGAAAACCCCGGGTCTTTTTGCAGGTTGCACCCACAACGCTGCACGGTTCACCGTCGCGTCACAGTTACACAGGACCCGGCGTTCCCGCGCCTGGAAAGTTCATCACCGGGGAGATAACCGCCGGAACGACACCGTCTGTAGTGATCTGTTTACCGTCCGCGAAGGTGACAACTATCGTGAATTGGGTCAGGGGAGGGAGCGCATGAGCCGGGTAAATAAAGAGAGAGAACGCTTCATTCGGTTCGAGAATGTTATCAGCATCAGCGGACTGGTAGGGGAGCGTGCCCGTCTTTGCCGCGATCGTCCACCCGGGCTTTTTCATCGGGAACGTCTCCGTCTCGCGTAACTGTTCCACACCGCGAAGGCTCGTGATGGTGACCGTGCTCTTGTCAAGATCGACCCCGCTTGACGGATCGAGCACCATGCGCACGGAATCGAGCCGGATATTCAGGAGCACCGCACCCATCGCATTCGGGTCCGGATTGGGGTTCGTAACTGTCACGAGCCCAAGGAGACCGTTATTATCCGGGTAGCCGGTCAACCCCCCTACGAGCACCATGTTGTCAGCGCTGCCCTGGAACCAGGAATACGCGGACGACCCGGTATCGACGGTCGGGATGACGAGAAGGGCAAATGCCGTGAGCGTGACGAGGATCACGAGAAGCAGGATGATCGCGTAGAGGGTGATCGATCCTTCATCGGCTGCGACCCGGTGATTCATTGAACAATCCTTTGCCGGATGGGATTAAAATGATTCCTGATGGGATCTGTCGCACCGCACGTGTCGAAAGACTGACCGGGATGTGTTGTGTACACGTATTATGCAGACATTTTAATGCAGGTCGGGCATGCCCGGTTTTTTCGCGGGTAAAACGGACTGTGCATTCCCGGAAAAATTCAAACGAAAATAGTTATAAATGGTTAATTGCCGATTATTCATTCATTATATCCTGGTGATTATCGTCATGGTTCGTGCAAAAGGAAGCCACGATTGTATTTTGAGTCTACTCGTCTTTGTCGGTCTTGCCTTCTTTTTTTTTGTGCCGGTTTCTGCGGTGTCGGTCCCAGTCGCAGGATTTGTATCGAACGTGACCTCAGGCACCACGCCCCTGCATATCCAGTTCATGGATGTATCGACGAACTCCCCCACAGAGTGGATCTGGTCGTTCGGGGATGGTGACACTTCCAGCACTCAGAACCCCACCCATATCTATACTCAGGCCGGGACGTACACGGTCACGCTTGCCGCAACAAATGACGCTGGCAGCAATACAGTCTCGAAGACTGGATATATAAACGTCACAAAACCGGTGTTTATCCCACTCGCGTCGTTCGTCTCGAACGTAACCCAGGGGACAATACCGCTTACGGTTCAATTCCTCGATTGCTCCACAAACTCGCCCACCTCTGAAGTCTGGACATTCGGGGACGGTGGCACCGCCACCGGCGCGAGCCCGACACATACCTATACGAGCTCGGGGACATACTCGGTCACCCTCACGGTGACCAATCCTGCCGGCAACGATACCGTTGTCCGTACCGGTTATATCACAGCGTGGGCACCGGTGAACGAACCCCCGATCGCGTCCTTTGTCTCGACTACGACATCAGGGACAGTTCCCCGCACGGTTCAGTTTGTCGATGCATCCACGAACTTTCCGGTTGCCTGGTTTTGGGCGTTTGGCGACGGCTGGACGTCCACAGAACAGAACCCGCTGCACACCTACACCCGGATGGGCACGTATTCGGTGACCATGACCGCGACGAATGCCTGGGGCAACGACACGGTCACAAAAGACAAATATATCACCGTCAGTCACACGATGCCGGTGGCATCTTTTGTTGCTGCCCCGGTATCCGGGATGGCGCCGTTGTCCGTCCAGTTTTCCGACACGTCCGCAAATGCGCCAACCTCATGGGAGTGGACGTTCGGGGACGGGGGTTCTTCCACGGTGCAGAGTCCGTCGTATGTCTATACCTCGCCCGGTCGGTACACGGTGACGTTCTCTGCGATCAATGCCGCCGGCAAAAATACTGTTACACGGACCGATTCGATCTCGGTATCTCCCGTCTCCGCACCGGTAGCGTCTTTTACTGCGGACATCCGGCAGGGAACGGCACCGCTCACGGTCCGGTTTTCAGACCTCTCCACATCCTACCCGGCTTCGTGGGCATGGTCATTTGGGGACGGAACAGGAGCGACCGTGGAGAATCCGGTCCATACCTTTACGGATGCCGGCTCCTACACGGTCACGCTGATGGCAACAAACGCCGGCGGTTCCAATACGTCGACCATGAAGGATTTTGTTACGGTATCGACACCGTATGGGTATACTGTGACAACGACCGTCCCGGTAACAACCGTCCCGGACAGTGCATCTTCTCCGGCAGTGACGGTCACGACTTCACCGTCTGTCACTCAGGTCCCGACCCCTGCAAGCCTTTTGCCGGGCGCTTCCCTGTTGCCGACAATCGATCTATCCACCACCGGGGTCTTCCCGTGGTTGTTGATCCTCGCCCTGCTGCTCATCATCTGCATCGTGGTTGCCTTGTGGATGGGTTCACGTCTCAAAAAACCCGGTAGACGCCGTGGCAGGGATCTGTAGTGGTGTGAGCACCGAACCGCTATCGCACCATCACGTGAACATTCAGGAATTTATTTTCTTTTTTTAGTAATTGCCCTTCCTGTGCGAGGTGATATTTTTGTTGCTGCTTTGAGGCTTGTCAGGCAATCTCACTTTGCGAACCCCCAGGAAAAGTAGCATTGGATTATACCTATCGACCAAAAAGGACAATTAATACAAATGATAAATATACTCAAGCCCAAAAAGAGAGCAAAGAAGGACCCGGTCTTTTCAGATTTAATGAAAGATGCAGAAACTGCAAACGAACGGGATATCGTACAAACTCCGTTACTTGCGATCATCGTTACCACATCTCTTGATCGTCTCAATTTTGTCTCGTTCATCAACTCAGTTGTCACATGGGATGAGAAGCAATAGAGGGTATCGCCGGGGAATCTCGCAAAAGCCATTGTATTGACACCTTTCATCTGTATAGGTGCACGAATTCCCCACTATTCCATCCATGAAAACTTTCAATCTGTGGATATGTCCATTCTTTTTGAGGATAAGGTCAAGCCAGAGCGGTTGCTCCGCGACGCATTAGCCTGTCTCCTTGACCGGTTCTATGAAGTAGGTGTCAACGGCGAATCGTTTTGTTTTTCCCCGGTGAAATACACCGTTCTCATGAACACGAAACCGATGTGAACGCCAATTCAATGTTGTCGTTATCCGGAGTTTACCGGGGGGTCCCACAGAACCGCCGGTCAGATTTCGCCGCAGCAACCGCATCCTTATTACCGTCCAGCCACCCCGACTTCTCATCAGGATAACTGTCAAAGAGCGGCGTATAGGGTTTGATGTCAAAAAGCGGAGTCCCGTCAAGGACATCGATATCCTCAATAATCAGTTCGCAGCCGTTCACTGCAACGAGCCGTACAATCGAGAGACCAATTGCATTCGGTCGTCGTGGAGCGCGGGTGGAAAAGACACCGCGTGAAACCGTGTCCAGAAAGGGGATCACTTCAAGGCTGTATCCCTGTGAGTGGTGAAAAGGATAGAGAAGAATGATCCGGGAGAACCCGTTCAGGTCACGAAGTCCTGCAAGGAATTTTTCACGAATGACGATTCTTCCCCGCACACCCATTGCTCCCGCAGGCTGGATCGGCATACCGTCGAGTTGGGTGAACGGGGAGTGGATAGTCCCGATGGGGACATAGGTAAATGAGGTTTCGGTTGGTGGATTCATTGATGTATCACCGTGTGATAACCAGGTTAAAGACACTATAACGTTAGCGTGCTCTTCCTAATCAGGTATTTTACGCGTGCAACTTCTCACGGTTTTTCGGTGAATGCCAACCGTTCAAAGACAATATTTCTTAATGCGGTCGTATCCAATGTTAATCAGGAACACTATGGTCGCCCTTTCAATTGATGCCCTCTTCGATGCAGCGATCCGGATACAGGTACTGGAACGGTCGATGAACCTCACGTTTACCGCACATTGCGTAAGTATAAAATTTCCCACCACCCGGAGACTTGCGGAATTTCTTGACGTGCCGCACTACTACATCCTCCCCTACTTTGCGATGATGGAACAGGAAGAACTGGTGACCCGTGCCGAGCGGGTGGGCATCCTGACGACGGCAAAAGGCAGCCGTAAGATGATCAACCTCATCATGGCACACTATAAAGAGGAGATTGACACCATCATTGGTCAACCAATCTTTACCGAAATCGCAAAAATCTGTGAAACCGCTTAATTACCCCCCAGATTTTAACGCTTTTTTGCCGGGTTTTTTATCGACTGTACGTTCTGATATATCACCTGTTCACCAATTGATTAATTACTTAAAATTAACAAATCAAAAAAAGAAACATATATCTTTCGTTTTCACCCATAGGCATACCAGGTACCAATTATGAAACGAAATGTACATTATTCGATCCTGGTTCTTGCAGTACTACTGATCTGCGGAGCGCTGATTGCCGGATGCACGACGCCGAGCACCGGTGCGACCAATGTCACGCCATCAGTAACAACATCGGCAACCGCCACGACAACGGCTAACACGACCGCAGACAAACTCCTCATTGCGACGACGACGAGCCTCTACGATACGAAACTCCTCGACTATCTTGAGACCGATTACGAACAGACCCACAACGTCAATCTGCTCATCACGTCGCAGGGCACCGGAAAGGCGATCGAGCTTGCGAAGAGCGGAAATGCCGACATCCTGCTCGTCCACTCTCCCAGCCAGGAGAAGGCATTCATGGATGCCGGATACGGGCTGAACCGCCGGAGTTTTGCCTACAACTACTTTATCATTGTCGGACCGAAGGATGACCCTGCCGGCATCAAAAACATGACCCCGGAGAATGCCTTCAAGACGATCATGGCACAGGGCAGGAACGGCACGGCAAATGTCTCGTTCGTCTCCCGTGGCGATGCTTCAGGCACGCACAGTGCTGAACAGACCATCTGGAAGAATGCGAAATATAACTATACCGTTGATGTCCGGAACTCCGGCAAGTGGTATGTAGAAGCCGGCAAGGGCATGGGCGAAACCCTCCAGATGGCAAGCGAGAAGGGCGCATATACCCTTACTGATGAAGGCACGTTCCTCGCCTATGCCGGTAAACTCAACCTTGTCCCGGTAGTCTCAGAAGGATCGAGCCTCTTAAACGTCTATAGTGTCATGACGGTCTACAACGACAAACAGCCGATCGGGAAGATCCAGCAGTCAAACGAGTTCATCAACTACCTGATCTCTCCCTCCACACTCGAAAAGATCGGGAACTTTGGCAAGGAGAAATACGGCAAGGGACTCTTTACCCCCATGAGCGCCGGCATCCCCAAAGGGATCACCGTTGACTTTACCACCCCGGCAACGGACATAAAGCCCGTGACGACGGCGAATGTCACCGCAAAGTGACCGGGAACAATTTACCTGGTCATTTTTTATGCTCCCTTTTTTACGCCCGTCATCCAATGCATATGATTGTACAAGGAGCACCTGAATGGGCGAGATAATGGACGGGTTCTCGCAGGCGATCACCCTGATCGTCACGGCGAACCCGGAACTGGTTGAGATTACCATCCGGTCGCTCTACATCTCCCTCTCCGCCACGTTCCTTGCCGCCCTCATCGCGATCCCCATCGGCGGGCTCATCCATTTCCGGGAATTTCCCGGGAAGCAAGCCCTTATCACCTGTATCCAGACGCTCTATTCTGTCCCGACCGTCATCGTCGGGCTGGTCATCTTCCTGTTAATCTCGCGATCGGGACCGCTCGGATATTTCGGGCTGCTCTACACACCGTTAGGGATGATCCTTGGGCAGACCGTCCTCGTCATCCCTATCCTCCTTGGGCTTGTCGTCTCGTCCCTCGCCGGGGTTGACCGGGGTATCCGGGACACGCTCATCTCGCTTGGCGCTACCGGGTTCCAGGGCGTCATCGAGATCATCAAGGAAGCCCGGTTCGCGATCCTCGGTGCCGTGATCCTCGGTTTCGGGCGGGCAATCTCAGAAGTTGGTGTCGCGATGATGATCGGGGGTAACATACGGGGTGAGACCCGTGTGCTGACGACCTCCATCGCGCTCCAGACCGGCATGGGCGAATTCGCTCAATCGATCGCGCTTGGTATCATCCTCCTCGCTATTGCTCTTGTGGTAGTGGTCGTACTGAATGTTGTCACCCGTAGGTACAGCGCATGATCCGGCTGGAAGCAATCACGAAAAAATTCGGCACCGCGAGCGTGGTCAAGGGCGTCAATCTGGAGATCCATGACGGCGAGATATTCACGCTCATCGGTCCATCCGGCAGTGGCAAGACCACGGTCCTCCGAATCCTTGACATTCTCGAAATGCCAACCACGGGCAGGTACTTCTTCGACGGTGCAGACACACAGGCACCCGGTGCCGACACGCTTGCCCTCCGGCGGCGCATGTCGATGGTCTTCCAGAAACCGGCGGTGCTGAACACGACCGTTGCAGAGAATGTGGCATTCGGGTTAAAGTTCCGGGGCGTCGCACATGCACGTACCAGGGAGCGGGTGGCTGCCGCCCTTGATCTGGTCGGGCTTGCCCACCTGTCGGACCGGCGGGCGATCACCCTCTCCGGGGGGGAGATGCAGCGGGTCGCCATTGCCCGTGCGATGGTGACCGACCCGGAGGTGCTCCTCATGGATGAACCTACCGCGAACCTTGACCCGGTCTCATCGGAAATGATCGAAGGGCTCATCCGTCGGATCAACGCAGAGCAGAAGACCACGATTATTCTGACCACCCATGATATGTTGCAGGGGCAGCGCCTTGCTGACCGGATCGGCGTCATGATGGACGGGTGCCTTGTCCAGCAGGGATCGATCCAGGATATCTTCTTCCACCCGAACGGGCAGAAGGTTGCCCGGTTCGTGGGCATCGATACGATCATGAAGGGGATCATCACCGCCAACACCAACGGACTGGCGTGTATCGATATCAATGGCATCCGGATCGAAGCGGTCACTCCCCTCCCCCCCTCATCACGGGTCGAACTGTTCCTGCGCCCGGAGGAGGTGACGGTCTCACTGCCCGTACCTTCGGGCGATATCCCGAAGAGCACCCGTAACCGTCTCTCAGGGACGATCACAAAACTGGTGTTGAACGGACCGTTCATCCGGGTGACGATCGACTGTGGCTTCTCCCTTGTCGCTCTTGTTACCCGCCGTTCCTCTGAAGACCTTCATCTTGCGGTCGGGACAC
>JAQTSH010000255.1 GCA_028711405.1 Methanoregula sp. | reverse complement strand
TCGCATTGTGGAAGACACTACATACCATAGTGTAACGCGATCGGTCTGGGGCGGGGCATATGTCTTCGGCGTGAACCCGGACAAAGGGTTTACCCTGAAAGGCACGGTTGTCCACTATCGGGACACTGGTACCCGGCGGGATGTCAAACGTGCATTCTATATTGAGGACGTGCTCTATACGATGGCGCCGGATAAGATTGTCATGAGTAACCTGAAGAACGGTGTCTCCCTTATCGGTGCCCTGGAGCTGCCGTAGGTACTCCCCATATCTCCCCTTTTTCGCAGGATCAGCGTCCCCCCGGAAAGGCAGAAGCCCTGTCCGGTCGTTCACTTCCCTGCCTTACCCTGACATGAATTGATCCATCGATACTCTTATTATGCCTGCGTGGCAAATGGTAAGACAGCACTTTTTCATGTGCTGACAGATGTAAGTCCGACGTGCTTCACCGCACTGCCCGAACGTGGCTTTGGGATTACAGGGGGTCAGTAAGCTTACTGCACTTTCTGGACTTACAGGACGTCTTAGAAGGAGGTATAACTATGGCACGAATGCACGCCCGAAGAAGAGGCAAATCCTGCTCAGTCCGCCCTTACCGGAAACAGGCGCCCGCATGGTCCAACACGGACACGAAGGCAATCGAGAAGATCATCATCGATCTCCGGAAGGAAGGCACATCGAGCGCAAAGATCGGTCTTATCCTGCGGGATCGGTACGGCGTTCCTGATGTCAAGCTGGCAACAGGCAAACGCATCGGAGATATCTTAAGGGAGAACAAGATCGAGTCCGAGATCCCCGAAGATCTGCGGAATCTCATGAAAAAGGCGCTCGGGCTGCGCAAGCACCTGGGTGAGAACAAGAAAGACCTGCACAACAAACGGCAGCTCCACCTCGTTGAAGCCAAGATCCGCAGGCTGGTACGGTACTACACGGGAACGAAGAAACTACCCGCTGGATTTACCTACAAACCCGAGACCGCAGAGATCCTGCTGTCACGGTAAGACAAGAACCCCGTGTTGATTCCCATGTCGCTTGACGCCGCCGCAGAGACCGTTGCAGAACAGATCCGCCGCCAGCCGTTCGTCGAGGTGTATGCACACCACGATGCGGATGGCATTGCAGCGGGTGCTATCCTCTGCCACGCGATGCTCCGGGCGGGTATCCGGTTCCGGCTCCGGATAAAATCCGAGGTCCGGGTCGCAGAACTGTCTGGCGATGGCGCAAAACTCCTCTGTGATCTCGGTTCCGGTATCGAAGACCTCCCCGGTGATACGATGGTCGTTGACCATCACATTCCCCGGTTTGAAGGCGAGTTCCACGCAAACCCCCGGTTGTCCGGTATTGATGGCGACCGTGAACTTTCGGCTGCCGGCATGGCATACATCGTCGCACAGAAGATCGGGGATAACCGCGATCTTGCCGGGCTGGTCATCCCTGGAATCATTGGCGATGACCAGGAGATCCGGGGCAAGAACCTTGAGATCTCAAACGATGGTATCGGGAACGGTATCGTCCTTCCCGCCCGCGGGCTGACGCTGCCTGGTCGGGACATGACCGAACGGTGGTATCTCTCGACGAGTCCATACTTGTCCGGGATCAGCGGAGAAGAGACGGTCATATCAGATCTCCTCCTTGAAGCACAAGGCGAGAACGGTACCCGGCTCGACACACTCATCTCGCTTGCCGTGCTCCGCGCCGCACCGCAGACATCAGCGGATCGCCTCATGGAGATCTACGGCGACACATACCATCTGGAGCGCGAAGTGATCGATGACGCCCACGCCCTTACTGCGGTCATTGATGCGTGCGGGAAATCCGGGCACGGGGACCTGGGAGCGGCACTCTGCCTGCGCTCGTCCCACGCGCTCGACAAGGCATGGGAGATCGCGCGACTGCACCGGACAAACGTGATCACGGCGCTCCGCGCTGTGCAACCCGTCGCGGGCAGTGCAGGAGTGTACGAGGTGCAGGATGCAGTGCTCGCGAGTGACATCGCAGATGTGCTGGCACGGGACACGATGCAGACCGTCCCGGTGCTGGTCTATGCACGAAACGGGGACGTGTGCCGGATTTCGGCTCGCTGCCCGCGGAATGTCACGGCGGATATCGGGCTTGTCATCCATGAGGTTGCAACAGCCTGCGGTGGAAACGGCGGCGGACATACCCGCCGTGCAGGTGCAACGATCCCGTGCACCCAGATCCCGGCGTTTATCAGTGGCTGGCAGGGGGCGCTTGCGGGATGATGCAGATCACAGGAGAGATCATAACAGAGCACCATGCCGCCCGGTGTGTAGCAGAAGCCCTTGCACCGGACAACTTAAAGAGCATGGTGACGCAGGCACACGGGGATCAGGTCATGACAACGATCGCCGGAACACAGGTCAGGTCGGTCATTGCATCGGTTGATGACTACCTGATGATGCTGGCAATTGCAGAGGACACATGTTCATACGTTTCGCAATGATACGGGAAAACCCGGTGGACTCATGAGGTCACAGGTACTTCATGGGACGATCACAGGGGGTTTTGCTCAGTGCATGGCGGGACGGGAAGGTAAACCCGACCAAAAGAGAACCCCTTAAAGGTGATATTATGGCAAAGAAGAAACAGGTAGGAAGAAGAGTCGAAGGCTGGAAAGCCAAGAGCTGGTTCAAGGTCTACGTTCCCGACAACCTCGGGAAAGCGTATATCGGTGACACCATTGCAAATGATGCCGAGAACGTGAAAGGCAGGATCATGCAGTCAACTCTCGGAGAGATCCTGAATGATTATGCAAAACAGCACGTCAAGATGAGCTTCAAGATTGCTACGGTGACGGGCGATGCAGCGTACACGGAATTCGTCGGGCACGAAGTGACCCGCGATTACCTCCGGTCACTGGTCAAGCGCCGGAGTTCCCGCGTGGACTGCCATACGCTGGTCGTGACAAAGGACGCTAAGAAGGTCCGGCTGACCATCAGCTGCTACACGTTTGCACGGGCGAACATTGCACAGGAACACGCGATCCGGAATGTGATCCTTGCAAGCGTCGCAGCCCAGGCACAGGCATGGGACCTGACGACCCTTGTCAACGGCATCATCTCCGGTGAGATCTCACGGGATCTCTTCAAGGCAGTCAAGACCATCTACCCCACACGCCGGGTAGAGATCATCAAGTCCAAAGTTGAGCAGGTCGCAACGCTCATCTCAACCAAGTAATTTTTTTTTGGAATACCACACGGTATCTTTATGACAACCATTATCACAGATCCCCGTCGCCAGAAGCTGCTGCTTTGCGCAATAGCGTTCGGTGTGGTAATGGATGGAATTGACGGATCCATTGTGAACGTGGCACTCCCGACGATGGCTGCGTACTTCGACACAGACGCAGGAACGATCGCGTGGGTCATTATCACCTACCTGCTCATGATGGCAGGACTCCTCATTGTCTTCGGAAAACTCGCGGGCTACGGGTATACAAAAAAACTGTTCCTTCTGGGATTTGTCATCTTTACCCTGGGTTCTGCCACCTGCGG
>JAQTSH010000022.1:4405-14502 GCA_028711405.1 Methanoregula sp. | reverse complement strand
TTCTCGCAATCTCGCGGACGTAATATTCCCGTCCGGGGTTGAGCAGGAAGAGGGTGAGGAGTTTCACCCGGGTGCGTGACGAGATGATCGCTTCCAGCATGAGTACATAATGTATTCAATTGAGTAAAGAATGTATTCATTTATCCGGTCGTTACACCGCATCTGCCGGTATCGCGATATCAAGTCCGCTCACATCCAGCTCTCCGTTGACAATCGCGTCTTCTTTTATTTGTTCAGCCACTTTCCAGTAGATCCATCCTCGCTTATTATCAATCATAATATTGCCAAAATCTTCCATAAATTCTCCACACTTTGTGACACCAGCACCTTCGCCAGTATTCTCCAAACTTCCGCGCCGCGAGCCGTTTCCATGCAATCGCCACCGCGGCTTAAAGTTTTTGCCCCGGCACTTCGGGGGGAACTATCTGGAATTTCCAGATAGATGCCGGAGACAGTTGATGCTCATTCATGCGGAGCCGGAACCTGTTAAAAAATGCAGAGAAAACCGGTATGTTAACACTCTGATAAGAACGTGTTAAGACCCGGAATAAACTATATCTGGAGCGATTTTTCCGATTGAGCAAATATTCTGGACTTTTTCAGAATGCAAAAACATCATGTTAAGACCTTTGTTATGACCCTGTTAACGCTTCCGCAAAAAGTGTCATACCAGATTGTGGGGTAGTGAACCCACAATTCCCGAAATACAAATCTTTCTCGGGTACAAGGTCTGTAATTTTGAACTCAGTGCGTGCAAAATCGGGTAACGTGTCCTCCGCATCTCGCCATCATTTCCTCGCCATCCGCACCACGAGCTGCTCCCTTGCATCGTTCCTGAGGCACTCAACCTCTCTTCATCACCGGTGACGATGGACAGGATCGATCCGAGCGGATTGCTGCGGCCTCATAAGTCCGGTCGTGTCCCACATCCGGCTACAGCAATCACCGTTTCGTCACCGTCACCGGATCGATCGTCGCATCGATCATCAGGTCGAACGAGACCGTATCGAGCCACCCGGCTTTCTCGAACATACTCATGAAACAGACGCCCACCACCTTCACGCCCGGGTACTGTGCGACCAGCGCCCGGATCTGTTCCTTTGTGATGGGCATGTTCGGCATCGCAAGCCCGCCCATGATCACAAGCACTTTAGGGTTCAGACGTGCCGGGGGTGCTGCTGCCTGCATACCGACATCAGCCACATCCTGCAGACACTTCGCCTTTGGTTCATCGAGCAGCGGGACGAACACCTGCTGGATATGGAGCCCGCGAACGGCAATTGCAAGCAGTTCAACAAACGGCGTGCAGGTCCCAACGCACCCGTAATAGATCACCTGATCATCAGCCTTCAGCCCGATACCCTGGAGGTACTCCTTAAATGGGCGCAGGATGCCGGGGACGCCACGGAGGATCTGTGTTTCGGTCATGATAGAGAAGGATCTACCATACCGGATGATAACAGTTGCGAAAGGAGATCCCCGTAAGGACGAGCACCCGCCAATCACACCGGGCGCAGGTTCCCACCGGAACCAGAAAAGAGGAGATTGCCTGAATCAGTTGGGCATCGCGAGGATTGCAGCCTTGTCCAGCTGGATTTTCAGGTCCGTGCGGTAACCCAACACCGCATCCCGGAACTGCCAGTTCAGCGCCTTCAATCCGCTGTTCACGTTCTGGATCGTCCCCGCCTGTTTCTTTGCCAGCGCAGCCTGGAGCTCAACCCGCCGCGCATCGATCTGGTGTGAAATATTCTCGGCAATAGAGGTATCGATACCCTGTGCACTGAGCTCGGCGATCACCTGATCGCGCTTGTCGGAATAGGTATTGAAGACCGTGAGCCGGGCGGTGTCGCGGGCGAGCCAGAGCGAGTCCTCCAGGCTGTCAAACGAGTCCTCCACCGCCTGCATGGACGCGGAGGAATAGTTCCGCATCGTTGACGTGCTGCCGTTGAACATCACAATCTGCGCTTTTGTCTCTTCAGCGAACAACTGTGTCTGTACCCGCATATCGTCACGGGTGGCTTCGATCTCATCCGCAGTGTGCATGAACGGGATGGACGACACTGCCATCATGTAATCTTCCTGCATCATCCGCAGGCTGATTGACCCTTTCCCGCCGCTGATGAGATCGATATACTGGATTACGCCATCCATCCGTGCCTGCTGCACTTCGCCAAGATATGCGACATGGAGTTTCTCTGCGGAGATAAACTCCGGGTTGTCGCGGGCAAGGTATCCACTCGAGGCTGATGACGTACCCGTACCGG
This sequence comes from Methanoregula sp., assembly GCA_028711405.1. GTDB lineage: Archaea > Halobacteriota > Methanomicrobia > Methanomicrobiales > Methanospirillaceae > Methanoregula. The sequence goes on along the minus strand of JAQTSH010000022.1, from coordinate 12,238 downwards.
TTGCCGCACCCGCGTACGGGATCATGACGACCAGAAGGCATGCGGCTATCGCACATACAACAAGGATTGCCCGACCGTTCATCTGTACTGTTCACCCCACGGTTCCGGTTCACTATCGGGAACCGAATCGCTATCCAAAGGTTGACCCGGAAAGTAAAATATCACTATGATGGAAAAAGTTCAGGGATTGAACCACGCGGTTCAATGGTTGAACCCGTAGTTTTGTGTTACGTCCTCATTGCATCTCCCGTTATAAATCCTTCCCGGTGCCGGCAAAGGGCGGTTGTGACCGCTAAACCACTACGCCGGTTTCGGTGGGGTGCGCCGCGATGATGACGCTCCAGGGGATCGATCATGAACTTCTTTACGCCTCCGCATCGATGTATAAAAGGAACTACCATGGAACGCCCCGGGATCTTTTTCGAAGACGCACGCACATGTATAATAAACGAGGACATCTTTACGACCGACAAGATCCCGGAGAAGAGCGTGGATCTCGTGGTCACCTCACCGCCATACAACGTCGATATCCAGTACAACTCCCACGATGATCAGCTCAGTTATGCAGAATACCTCGACTTCTCCCGCCGGTGGATGACCCGGTGCTTTTCGTGGCTGAAAGATGACGGACGTTTCTGCCTGAACATCCCGCTCGACAAGAACAAAGGAGGACAGCAGAGCGTGGGCGCCGATCTCACCACGATCGCAAAGGAGATCGGGTACTCATACCATTCTACGATCATCTGGAACGAGGGCACCATCTCGCGCCGCACCGCGTGGGGCTCGTGGCTCTCCGCTTCCGCGCCGTATGTTATCGCACCGGTTGAACTGATCGTTGTCCTGTATAAGACCTCGTGGAAGAAGACGAGCGGTTCCCGCACGTCCGATATCTCCCGCGATGATTTCATGGCATGGACGAACGGTCTCTGGACGTTTCCCGGTGAGAAGAAGAAACGGATCGGGCACCCGGCGCCGTTCCCCGTGGAGCTGCCCCGCCGGTGTATCCAGCTCTTCTCGTTCGTCGGAGACACCGTGCTCGATCCCTTCCTCGGCAGCGGCACGACACTCGTCACCACCTCGCGGTACAACCGCCACGGTATCGGCGTGGATGTCGATCCCCATTACTGCGAAATTGCGGTACGGCGCATCGAAGAAGAAGGGAAGGCAGAATAACCGTACATGAACCGCCCCGGCGGGAGTAAGCCCGTTGCCCCCCGCATAAAGCACGAGCCCGGGTGTGACCCCGCCGGAAAGACTGTATAATCCCAGAGCCTATATTATAGATTATGCAATACACAATTGTCCTCGGACCACGGGACACCGGCGGATATTCCGCCCGGTGCGTGGAGATACCCGGGACTGTCACCGTGGGCGAAAACAAAGGTGAAGCCCTCGCAAGTATCAAAGAAGCCATTGAACTGGTGCGCGAAGCCCAGAACGAAGAGTTACAGTCATCAATCCACGACATTCATGCAGAGATCATCCAGATCACCGTCAACGATGTCGCATATTCCTGATTGCACAAAACACCGGGAACACGGGTAAAAAAATCCCGCACCCCCCTTTTCACTTAGATCGTCGTGCGGTGTTCGTGCGGTTCCCCGCCGGGTAGCAGAGGTCTTTTTTCCCATTCCGTCCTAACTATCACGAGACCGGGTGCACTCATATCCTCCCGGAAGCGAGCGTCACGTATGCAGTACCCCTTTGCCAACCGGATCGGACACGCCCCTGCCTCCTTTCTGGAAGAACTCTTCCGGGTCTCGGCGGATCCCTCGATCATCTCGTTCGCAGGCGGACTCCCTTCCACCGCACTCATCGACACACGCGGGATCGCAGACGCCACCCGTGAGGTCATGGAGACCGAAGCCGGTACCGCGTTACAGTACACAACGACCGACGGGTACCGTCCGTTACGGGAGTACATCGCGGAGCGCTACCGCCACCGGCTGGGCATTCCGGCAACTGCCGACGAGATCCAGATCGTCAACGGATCCCAGCAGTGCCTCGACCTGTTCGCGAAGATCTTTTTGGACCCCGGCGATCATGTCGCGATGGAACGTCCCGGGTATCTCGGCGCCATCGAAGCCTTCTCGCTCTACGAACCGGTCATCGATACAGTCCCGCTGGAGGAGGACGGTCCGGACCTCGATGCCTTCTCCCGGCTCGTCAACCACACTTCGGTGAAGTTCTTTTACGGGATACCAAACTCGCAGAACCCCTCAGGCAGGACGTACTCACAGGAGAAACGCAGAGCCATCGCGGAATACCTCACCGGGACGGGCACGGTCTTTTACGAGGATGACGCCTTCGGGGAACTCTTCTTTGACAATAAACCCCGCTTCCCCGTGAAACGGTACCTGCCTGACCAGTCGGTCATCTCCGGGTCGTTCTCGAAAACCGTCGCGCCGGGCATGCGGATCGGGTGGCTGTTTGCCCCACGGGAGATTCTGCGTTCATTCAACATCGCAAAGCAGGCATCCGATCTTCATTCCAACTTCCTCTGCCAGAAGATCCTGCACCGGTACCTGACGACCCATGATCTCGACGCCCACCTCCGGAAGGTGACGAGTACGTACTCCCGCCGGTGTCGGCTGATGTGCGACCTGTTCGATGATCTGCTGCCGACGCTCTCCCACACGACACCCGAAGGGGGGATGTTTCTCCTCGCCACGCTCCCAGCCGGACTCACCTCCCATGCAGTCTTTACCGAAGGCATCCGCCAGAAAGTGGCAGTCCTTCCCGGTATGCCGTTCTATGTTGATGGTGGGGGTAAGGACACGATCCGGCTGAACTTCTCCAGCGCCAGCGACGAGCAGATCACCGAAGGCATGCACCGCCTCGCACGGGTGATCACGAGCCTCTCCCCCTCCTGACCGGGTTACTCCGGAATCCTGCCGTGCCACAGTATCGGGCGTCCCGGAAATATCGGATGATATAAATAGCGCTGTTCCTGAAACTAGAGTACAGGAAGCGATGCTGTGAAGAAAAAACTGACGAGCCTGCTCATGGTTCTGATGCTGTGCGCGATAGGTCTGGTCGCCATCACGACGGCTACGGATGCCGAGGACGATTCTAAAAATCCCGCGATAGATAATCCTGACCTTCCCGGACCAATTTCCGAACCTATTCCGATTCCCACTACCACCAGAACGACGGAACCCACACCGGTTCCAACGACGGAGCCCACCACCATCAGGACAACAGAACCGACACCTACACACACAGAAACGATTGTCAGCACCACCGTGCCCACAACAGAGCCGACGAAGATCCCCACGACCACGGTGACCACTGCCCATGCAACCACCGAGCCCACGATTACGATAGAACCCACGCAAATCGGTGGCGGTGTCGGGTATTTTGATGTCTACGTGAACGTGAACGGTGCCACCGTGACTGTCGCCGGAAACGTGGCGGGCACGACCCCCCCGAACCCGGTCACTGCGGAAGTCTACTCCACCGGTGCCCCGGCAACGATCACCGTCACCGCCCCGAACTACGTTACCTGGTCACAGACGCCGGGGAACCCCCCGGAGGGTCAGCACGTCAGGATCGATGCCACGTTAATTCCCATCGTCACCACCTCCCCCACCACACCCCCCGTCCAGAACGGAGCGATCTACGCCCAGTCTTCCCCCAGCGGCGCAGCGATCTCGATGAACGGGAACTTCTACGGCTATGCCCCGGTCACAATCCCGAACCTTGCCCCGGGCACCTACTCGATGAGAGCGACCATGAGCGGCTACACGACTGACTCCCAGCTCGTGAACGTCTATGCCGGGCAGACAGCCTACTACTCCCCCTCACTCCAGCCCTCCCCCCAACCCCCGCGCAACACGGGCACGGTCTATGTCACCTCAAGTCCGACGGCTGCCTTGATCTATGTTGACGGGAACTACAACGGCAAGACCCCGAACACCCTCACGCTGTACCCGGGCAGTCACAGTTTTGTGATCAAAATGTCGGGTTACAATGATTACACAACGAACGTCTACGTGAATGCCGGTCAGGCACAGAACCTGCCGGTCACGCTGACACCGGCGATCTTCGGCTCGGTCGTGATCACGTCCATGCCCGGCGCGACGGTGTACATGGACAGCAACTCGCAGGGCAAGATCGGTTCGGGCGGCACCCTCACGCTCCCGAGCGTCACCTCCGGTAACCACATCTTCAAGGTGAGCCAGGCAGGCTATAACGACTGGATCAATACCGTGTACATCCAGCCGAATTACCAGAACACGATCACGGCAGTCCTCACCCCCATCGGACCCAACCCGACACAGGTGCCGGCGACCGGCGGGCTTAATATCGTCTCCTCCCCGTCGGGTGCAGAGACCTATGTCGATAACCTGTACAAAGGCTACACGCCGGCAATGCTGACCGGTATCACGCCCGGCGTGCATTCCATCACGCTGAAATACACCGGGTATGTCGATTCTTCAGCATCGGCAACCGTGAACGCCGGGCAGACTACACCGGTGGCGATCACCATGACAGCCGCTCCCGTGCCCACACCCACTCCGAAATCCGCCGCTTCTCCTGTGATCATGATCGGAGGGTTGGTGGCGATCCTGGGTATCGGCATGGCGATACGGAGGCGAAAGTAAAATGACATGCACATGTTCAGTATCAACGAAACAATGGGTGAGCGCGATCCTCGTGATCATCATCATCGGTGCACTGACCCTGTTTGCCTACACGAGTGCAGAGGATTCGCTCAGTGACGCTGTCCAGGACGGAATGAAGAGTACCGTTGGCGTCATGGCGACGCAGGTGAACGCAAGCGATATCGCGAACCTGAAGCCCGGCGATGAGACGTCCCCGCAGTATGTCGCAGTCGCAAACAACCTAAAAACGATGCGCAGCATGAACGACCACATCGTGAACGCGTATATCCTGAAAGTGAACCCGGATCAGTCCGTCACGTTCCTGGTCGACGATCTATATCCGGCTGACCCCCAGGGTTCTGCAAAGATTGGCGAAGTGTCAACGAGCCCGGACAAGATGGAGATCTTCCATGCGCTCTCTGTACCGACCGCGTCAAAAGCCCCCTATACGACCAAGTACGGATCGTTCATGTCCGCCTATGCGCCGATTGATGATTCGTATGCCGGTTCAACGGGGAACACCCAAGCCGTCCTTGCAATTGATATGCCGGCTGCGGACTATGTGGCGGCTACCTCGCGTGGCGCTGCCATCCTTGTGACCGGCATTGTCGCGATCATCATCGCGGTTGGTGCCATTTTCGTCTTCGGCAGGAAACCACGTGCCGGGACTGCACCGTAACCGGTATGACCGTCGGGAGCCTGAAGGATTCTTCCGGGACATGCGCTCCCCGGAACCTGACGGCTCAACTCCTGTTTTTTCTGGTCACCTCCCTGCACCGCTGATGGCGCACACCGGTGGCTGACACTACCCTTGGTATTGTGATCAGATCCCTGATCCCCAGAGGGTATAAAATCCACAATGAAAACGGCGTGCCGTCATCATAAAAAGAAAGACTCTTTTTTACGGAGTGCGAACAGGAACCGGTATGATGCACAGACGAACACTCTTCATCTCTGCACTGCTCGTTGTCACCCTGCTCCTGTGCGCAGGGTGCACACAATCTACCCAGTCTACCTCATCAATCCCATCTGCCACAGGGAGTATCAGCGGGACACCCGCCGGAACAACGATCATGACACCTACACTTCAGGAATCCCAGAAACTGGTTCGGCTTGAGACGAACATGGGCAATATCACGATTGCCCTTGCCCCGGATATGCCGATCACTGCAGGAAATTTCGAGACGCTTGTGAAAAAAGGCTACTATAACGGTGTGATCTTCCACCGTATCATCGACGGTTTCATGCTGCAAGGCGGCGATCCGACCGGCACCGGGCGCGGCGGACCCGGTTACGTGATCAAGGACGAGTTTACCGCGCACAACCGGAACGACCGGGGTACGATCTCGATGGCGAATGCCGGTGCGAATACCGGGGGAAGCCAGTTCTTCATCAATCTCGTGAACAACAATTTCCTTGACAGCAAACACCCGGTCTTCGGGAACGTGGTCGAGGGGATGGACGTGGTCGATGCGATCGGGAAGGTAAAGACCGATACCAATGACCGCCCGCTTCAGAACGTGACGATCATCCGTGCCGTAATGGTCTGAACCGCTCTTTCTACCGGACGATCACCGGATCGCCCAATCCTTTTTTGGGGATGATCCCCAATTTACGATCATGCATCCGAACACTCCTGATGCGGCGACCCCTCGTGGTTCTCCGCGATCCCTGCTGCCAACGATCGGGGCACTGGGGGTCATCGTTGTGAACGCATTGATTATCTGGTTCTTCCTTGTGGGTATTCCATCGGACTGTGCACGGCTTGCCGCAGAGACTAACGGGCGACAGACCTGCGGGGTGGAACCCGTCGCGTATGTCATTGTGGGGATCAGCGTGATCCTGATCATCGCGTGTGTGGGTGGTATCCTGAAATGGAATATGCACGGGACGCAGTGATCGTTTCAGGGAACAGATGCCGGACAGACCATCAGCATTATATCAGATTGGCACAATTATGTTCCATGTGGAACAAAATGTAGCCAATGAGATTGTTGCACTCCTCGTGCAGGCAGAACTCCATCCACGGGGAATGGCGGAAAAACTCCAGACCAACCACATGACCATCTCCCGAAAACTGCGTATACTGGTTGAAGAAAATATTGTTGATTACCATACAGAAGGTAAAAACAACATATACTTCCTGAAAAAAAGCATCGAAGGCAGGAACGCTGCAATGACAGCGGAGCTCTACAAACAGTCCCGGATTGTGAGCACCTATCCGGTCCTCCGGGGGATTTTCCGTGCCGTGCAGGAAATAGAGGAGATCCATCTCGCAATCCTGTACGGGAGTTATGCAAAAAGGCTTGCCACCAAAGACAGTGATATCGATTTGTATATCGAAACACTCAATCCCGCGATAAAAAAACAACTTCTCGAGCGGCATTCAGCATTGAGTGTGAAGATTGGGGAGTTTGACACGAGGAGCCAGCTCATTCGGGAGATAATAAAAGACCACATCATTATCAAAGGTATCGAGGTGTATTTTGACAAGACAGGGATTTTTGAAAAGATTACATAAAGACGGGGCGCTTCAGCTTGTCGATCCAAGCATAGAAATAAAAGAGGCATATCTCCATAAGTCAGAAAGTTTTCTCGCCTCCGCCAGACTGTTGCTTGACAATGACCACTTCGAAGAAGCAGTGTCTATGGCATACTACAGCATGTACTATTCGGTTCTCGCGCTCTTTTTTCTGACCGGTATCAAGTGTGAGAACCATTCGGCAGCGATCATGTTGCTTCGTGATCTGTATGGGATCGATAACTCTGCGATAGAAGACGCGAAGACCGAACGGATTGACAAGCAATATTATGTCTCGTCCGCGCCGGTCCGGGATGACGTGGTAGTGCTCATCAAAACAACGGAAGCGTTCGATGCCGGGCTCCTTGACGCGACCGAACGGTTGACGAACGCGAAGATTGAATCGCTCCGGGCAAAGTTGCTCGCCATCTTGGGTTAGCCGGATACGATCGGATGAAATACACGAAAAAAAATGGGACCTTAGATAAATTATACAGACAGATAATCCGCGGGTGTCGGCATCTGGTCCTTCAATCCTTTCCGCTTCCGGATCGCAAGGACGACATCCTTCACCATGTTGTTCGGCACCAGCTCGAAACCGGAGAACTCGGTGTTCCACATCGCACGACCCTCGGTCGCGGACCGGATATCGCCGGCGAACCCGAAGAGCTCAGCAACCGGGGCTTTCCCGACGACGGTGATCGT
>JAQTSH010000022.1:0-4305 GCA_028711405.1 Methanoregula sp. | reverse complement strand
ACCTCGACGAGTTTCGGCAGGTCCTTCATGTTCTTTGCCTCGACGGCAACGGTCATGACCGGCTCACTGTAGTGCTTGAGCGACTCAAAGGAAGTCATCTCCATGAGGTTCGTGACCGTGGAACCGACAATTGCGTCCCTGAGACCCGTGACTGCCGCAATGTTACCCGCAACAATCTCTTCCACCTCCACACGCTTCGGTCCCATGAAGATACCGACCTGCTGGAGACGGTTCTCCTTCTTTGCCGAGCCCATCACGTAGAGCGTGTCCCCACGTTTCAGGCTGCCGGAGAAGAGTCGCCCGGTTGCCACTTCACCCGCGTGCGGGTCAAAAGAGATATCGGTGACCATCAGTGCCACCGGACCGGTTGCGTCACAGGCAACCATCGACTTGCCTTCCTTTGTTTCTTTATCCCCGTGCCAGATGACCGGAATACGGCGCTTCTGGGCATCGAGCGGGTTCGGGAGCTGGTGCACGACAATGTCTAATAGAACATCCGACAGGGGACTGTTCTTTGCCAGGTACTTCATATCCCCGGCACGACACTTGTCATACACATCCTTAAACGAGATGCCGCTCTTCTTCATGAACGGTACAGAGACCGCCCAGTTATAGAGCGCTGAACCGAACACGACCGTACCTTTCGCGGCATCGAGCTTCCAGCCATTGTTGTAGGCGTCCTCGTTCATGCCCTTGACCAGCTTGTTGACCTTGTCGATCACTTTGCCCAGCCGGATCTGCATCTCCATCTCGTCAACTTTCAGCTCATTGATCAGCCGGTCGACCTTATTGATGAAGAGAATCGGGCGCACCTGTTCTTTTAACGCCTGCCGGAGCACGGTCTCGGTCTGGGGCATCGTGCCTTCCACCGCATCAACGAGCACCACTGCCCCATCAACCGCCCGCATTGCGCGCGTCACATCGCCACCGAAGTCGACGTGACCCGGCGTATCGATCATGTTGATGAGATAATCCTGTCCTTCATACTCGTGCACCATCGAGACGTTCGATGCGTCGATGGTGATACCGCGTGCCTGCTCTTCAGGATCCGAATCCATGAAGAGCTGCTTGCCCGCAAGCTCTTCTGAGATAATACCAGCACCTGCAAGCAGGTTGTCGGACAGGGTCGTTTTACCGTGGTCGATATGCGCCACAATACCGATGTTCCGGATATGCTTTGGATCCTTCATGAGCTCGGTTACGCGCTCAACCGTTTTTTTGCCGCGTGACATGAACTTGCCTCAAAAAAAGATATTTTAACGAGCTGATTTTGCAATGCGCTCGCGTTCTTCCTTTTTACCCACCGAGAAACATTTTGCATCGCCTTTTGACGCGGCGATCAGTTCATCGGCAAGAATGGCACTCGCCGGTTTTTTGCTCTTCCGTGATGCTTTCAGGGTCGCTTCCGCGAGGAACCCGATGGCGGAATCGACACGGCGCAGGGGTGCAGTATCAACCGATTTCGGGACATTGATACCACCATATTTCAACCGGACGGTCTCTTCACGGGGACCGCAGTTTGCGATTGCCTCAACGAGCACTTCAATGGGGTTTCTCTTCGTCTTTTTGTTGACGATCTCGAATGCATCCCGCACTATCCCTATTGTCATCTGCTTCTTGCCGGTGTTATTCTCGGTCTGCATCAGGCGGTTGATCAGGCGCTCTACAATGGGCATGTTTGCCTTATTGAACTCCTGCCGGGAGAACTTTCCACAGGAGTGGGGGATGATCAGGGCGGAGAGGTTCACGTACCGGACGAGACCCGGGTCGGTCACCTTGACTTCAGATATATCCCACTTATTGAACAGCAGTTTCTTTACTGCTTCCTTGACTTCTGGTTCTGCCATCATGATCACCTGCGCGGTTTCTCCTTCCTGCCAATGACCATTTCATGAAGGCAGACATTGTTCACTTTTGTGACGACGTACCGGACGCCGGGGATATCTCCCATCGACCGACCGAGACGACCGCCGATGCCTTCGATCTCAACATCGTCGTGCTCGTCAATAAAGTTGATCGCACCGTCGCCACACGCAAACGCGGTGACCTGGCGTCCGTTCTTGATCAGCTGCACGCGCACGCACTTCCGGATAGCGGAGTTCGGCTGTTTCGCTTCAACACCGACTTTTTCCAGAACGATACCTCTCGCTTGTGGCGCACCCTCAAGAGGGTCTGACTTCACATCGAGGTTCAGTTCGCGGCGGGCGTAGTTCTTGTCGCTCCACCTGAACTTTTTTGAGTCCCGAACCATTTTTCTGGCTGCAAATTTACCCTGTCCCATTAAAGAGCCTCATTTTAGTTGTTTTTGTGGTTATCGATAACCCGTACTGAGATATATACTAACGCGGGTAAGCGATTTATAAATTGTGGCACTCCACCTGCCAGTCTCTTACTATTATCCCTCATTCATAATAATATTATAGCCACCACACACAATATCATAGGATGAGCGTCGCGATCTATAAAGAAGTGCAGATTGATGCGAGCCACCGGTTGCTCCATTATAAAGGAAAGTGCGCGAACCTGCACGGGCACCGCTGGAAAGTGGAAGTATGGATAAGCGGCGAACCTGACACCACGACCGGAATCCTTGTGGACTACAACGTGATTAAACAGACCGTGGGGAAGTACGATCACCAGATTATCCTGAACCAGGACGACCCGATGGTTCCCTGTATCGGGAAGTTCCAGCCTGTGATCACCACACCGGGCGATCCGACAAGTGAACTCCTTGCAGGAATGATCCGGGACGACCTCACCGGGTATTGCCGCGCGCAGGGCATACACGCGCGGGTCACACGGATCCGGGTCTGGGAGTCACCGAACTGTTTTGCCGAGCTTGCCGATGAAAGTAGTTGAGATTTTTTACAGCCTCCAGGGAGAGGGCAGAAACCAGGGACGACCGTGCCTGTTTGTCCGGCTCGGCGGGTGCAACCTCCACTGCCGCTGGTGCGATACCGGATATGCCCGGAACGGGGGTACGGAGCAGACTCTCGATGCCGTCATCGAACAGATCTGGCGGGTCAACCCCCCCTATGTCTGCATCACGGGCGGGGAACCGCTCCAGCAGGTGGAGGAACTCGAACCACTGCTCGTCTCGCTCCACAAACGGGGCATCGTGGTTGATATCGAGACGAATGGCACGATCGATTTCGCCCGCTGCCAGCCGTATGCCACGATCTGCATGGATGTCAAATGCCCATCTTCCGGGGAGAAGAGCGACCTTGCGTTACTCGCCCGGATCCGCCCGGAAGACTCCGTGAAATTTGTCGTGGGCGACCTTGAGGACTTAGCGTACGCCGGGGAGGTCATGGACACGCACCGCATTGCCGGGGAGATCTTTGTCTCGCCGGTCTGGGGCGCTGCCTACCCCCCCATCACGCACTACATCCTCGCACATCACCTTCCGGTCCGGTTCCAGCTCCAGTTACACAAGATCATCGGGGTAAAATGATGAAAGCAGTATGCCTGTTATCCGGCGGGATGGACTCGTCCACCCTCGCGTATCTCGCACAGAGCCAGGGCTATGAGATCCTCGCCCTGCACCTGAATTACGGTCAGCGGACAGAGGAAAAGGAACGTGCCTGCGCACAGAAGATTGCCGGGCTTTTAGGTGCCATCGACTTTATGGAAGTGGATGTCCGGTATTTCTCCACATTCGGGGCGAGCAGCCTCACAGACCGGACGATTGCTGTCGATACCTTCGACCCGGCACGGGCGCATATCCCGAACACGTACGTGCCGTTCCGGAACGCGAACCTGCTCTCGATTGCGACCAGTTTCGCCGAAGCAAAGAAGGCGGATGCGATCTTCATCGGCGTCCAGTCGCTCGACTACAGCGGGTACCCGGATTGCCGCCCGGCATTCATCGAGGCATTCCAGCGGGTGATCGATCTCGGCACAAAGGAAGACACGCGGATCCGGCTTGTCACCCCGTTCATCCACTTCACGAAGACCGATATCCTGCGGGAGGGGCAGAGGCTGCACGTCCCGTACGAGCACACCTGGTCCTGCTACCGGAACGAGACCCGTGCCTGCGGGACCTGCGGGTCTTGTCATTTCCGGAGAGAAGCCTTTGCAGCGCTGGGCATACGGGACCCGATCCCATACGAGGGATAAGATGGAGATCTACCGGGGCAGGCGCCTGTGGATCGAGAAACAGGGGATCCGGCTGCCGAACGGTCTCGCGCGGGAGAAGGTGCTCGTGCACCCGGGGAACGCGGTGGCGATCTTCCCGGTCACCGGCACCCACTGCAAGCTCTTAAAACAGTACCGCTACGCGGTGGGTGGGTATATCTACGAAGC